>JANNOU010000003.1:0-32366 GCA_031399305.1 Leptolyngbya sp. SOY_34_metabat_272 | reverse complement strand
CCCAATCGGCATGCAGCGGGCCATGGCCAAAGAAGCCGAAGCCACGCGCGAGAAACGGGCACGCCTGATCAAAGCCGAAGCCGAACAGGAATCGTCGATCAAACTGGCCGAAGCCTCGCGCGAGATCGTGAAAAACCCGGTAGCCCTGGAACTGCGGCGCTTGCAAATGCTGACTGAGATCGGGGTCGAGCAAAACACCACCACGGTGATCATGATGCCGTCCGATTTCGTCTCGCTGGCCAAAAACTGGTCTGACGCCTTCCAAAACGCCAACGCCGCTCATCAGATAAACGGCGGAACGGCCCCCGGCCTGACGCCGGTGCAGTTGCCGCTGCAATCACCTGCGCCTGTCCAGCCTGAGAACCGGCCACAGCCACAGTAGAGCCGCAAAAGAGGCTTGAGCCGGGGTCGCTTTCGGCTCAAGCGCTGGGCGGACTCAGCTCGCTAGCGCGGCCCATTCCTCTGGCTTTTTGCGAGCGATCAGGGTGAAGTTCCCCTCGCCATCGGGCTTGAAAACGACGGCTTCTCCTTCTGCAATCACTAAGCCCGTTAAAGCCTGAAGGTTGGAGACGTGGGCCGCCAAGATCGTGTTGGTGCCCTGCGCGGGCCTGGTTGCCAGCATCTGATGCAGCTCGATCCAGATGCGCTCTCGCTTGGCACCATCTAGGCTTGGTTCAACTTCAGCTCGGTTAAAGGCATACCAGGTGGTTTCGATGGCGCGGCAGGCTGGGCTCGCCAGGACTCGCCCCACGGGGATCCTCGAGGCCCGGAAGCTGGCCCCAAGGCGTTGCATGGCCGTCACACTGGCCTGGCTGAGGGCGCGTTGCGGCTCCAGGCAGGTTCTGAACTGGGCGGGCAACTCCGCAACTGCGTTGGGCCGTGCCCCTTGAACCGCTGCCGCATGTCGGAAATAAATCACCTGGCCGCCTTGGCGCAGGCTATTGATCAATTCTGAGGTCGAGCTTTCCTGCGCTTGCGAGGGCAAGCCGACCCAACCTTTGAGAAGGCTGGGAAGGATCGCGCCCGTACAGCCAGCCACTGCGACCTTGATAAAGTCCTGTCTTTGCATACTGCCTTCCTCGCCCAATACACGCCTGGGTCTGAAGCTCAGTCTAGGCAGAGAGATTATGAAACCCGTGAGACGAAATTAAGAAGGTTCTTAGGGGTGATGGCTGCGGTCGGCTTTCGCCAACCTCGCTTACGCTTCAGTGGGGAGGTGAACCGTGAAACGGGTGCCGCGGTTCAGTTCGCTGTGCACGCTCAGCCTGCCGTTGTGCAGGCGAGTGATTTCGTAAGCGAGTGCCAGACCCAAGCCAGCCCCACCCGTCCGGCGGTCACGGGCGCGCTCCACCCGGTAGAAGCGCTTGAACAAGTGTGGCAAATGTTCCGGCGAGATCCCGAGCCCGGTGTCTTGAATGACCGTACAGACCTCCGTTCCCTGCCGCCCTGCCTGCACTCTGACCTGCCCCGCCGGCGTGTACTTGACCGCGTTGTCGAGCAGGTTGAGGAACAGACGGATCAGGTGGTCAGGGTTGCCGGAGACCCTCAAGTCTGGAGCGATCTCCACGATCAGGTGCACACGCTTGAATTTGGTCAGGATCTGGACCTGCTCAACCACGGCATCCAGTAACTGGCTGAAATTCAGCAGCTCCATGGGCCGCTGAATCCGACCCTGATCCAGTCGGGTGAGAAACAGCAGGTCGTTGGTCAGACGAATAAGGCGGTCTACCCCCTGCTCGATGCCCTGCAGAGTGTGCTTGTAGTCGCACGGGTCATAGTGTTGAGCCAGGGCAACGCCAATCTGGCCTTTGATCACCGCTAGGGGGGTGCGTAGCTCGTGGGAAACATCGGCGGTAAAGCGACGCTCGCGCTCAAAAGCCGCCTGGATCCGATCCAGCATCTGGTCAAAGGTGGTCGCCAGCCGCCCCACTTCATCCGCTGGCCCTTGATAGCCAATGCGTTGGCTGAAATCTCTGGTCCCCACAGCCTGGGCAGTGCGAGTGATGCGATCGATGGGACGAAGCGCCTGGTTGGCCAGAAACCAGCCTCCCCACCCCGCCACCAGCAGAACCAGGGGCAGGCTGAAGAAAACCTGTTGTAAGAATTTCGCTTCTGCGGCCCGAACCGGGTCCAGGGACTGGGCGATCTGCAGCCACCCCAGCCGCTGGCCACGACCAAAATGGTCAGCGCTCTGAATCGGCTGGCTGTAGATGCGCCAGACCGTCTCGTCTGCGGGCAGCGTTTTGTAACCCGCCGCCGCTGGCACCCAAATGGGGACGGACCGGTAGTGGCCCAAGCCTGCCCACACGCTGCCAGTCGGCGTGAGCAGGCGGGCAGCAAAATTGCCCTGATTCAAGTAGCGCGTGAGATTCTGGATGCGCCCAAAGGCGGGACGAGCTTGCTGTTGGTCTAGGTGGTTGTTGGCGTAGGACGCAGTCAGTTTCAGGGTTGCGTCTAGCTGGGTGAACAAGCTCAGTTTGAGTTGAACGTACAGAAAACCGCTAAACAACAGCAGCCCTAGCCCCAGCAGCAGCACGAACCAGGCTGTCAGGCGAACGCGCAGTGGCCGTCTGCCCAGCCACACCGGATTACCCACCGTCCCAGGCTGCTTGCAGGCGGTACCCCATGCCTCGGACAGTGTGGATTAAAGGAGCCTCTCCCAATCTAGTAATCTTGCGCCGGAGATAGCCGATGTAAACATCCACCACGTTGGAATCGTGATAGAAATCAAAATCCCAAACATGCTCGGCAATTTGAGTGCGAGTCAGGACCTGATCGCGATGGCGCATTAAATATTCGAGGAGCATGAACTCACGCTGACTGAGTTCGATGAGTTGCCCAGCGCGCCGGACCTCTCGCCGCGCCAGATCCATCACTAGGTCTGCCACTTGCAAGACGGTGTCCATCTGCAGGGGCGGGCGACGAAGCAAGGCTCGGATGCGAGCTAAAAACTCCGAAAAAGCGAAGGGTTTGATGAGATAATCGTCGGCACCAGCATCTAGACCTTGCACTCGATCTTCAACGGTATCCAGCGCCGTGAGCAGCAAAACCGGGGCCTTGATCCGGTGGTTGCGCAGTTCCTTCAGTAGACGCAGACCGTCTATCTTAGGCAGGAGAACATCCAGCACCACCACATCGTACTCAACGACCAGTGCGTAATTCAAACCCGCTTGTCCGTCGCCTGCCACATCTACCGCGTAACCTGCTTCCCTGAGCCCTCGCCGAATAAACTGGGCGATGCCAGGCTCGTCTTCCACCACCAGTAGGCGCATTGCTCGACATCCCTTTCTAAGATTGAATTTTAAGCCTGGATTCTCTGCTTTTAATCTGAAACTATGCTCCAGCCTGGCGATCTCGCTCCTGATTTCACGCTCCCCAATCCGACTGGCACGCTTGTGAGCCTGTCTGCGCTGCGAGGTAAACGCGTGGTGCTCTATTTTTACCCCCGCGACAACACGCCGGGCTGCACCAAACAAGCCTGCGGCTTTCGCGACGCCTACGCCGACTACCAGGGGCGCGACCTCGTGGTGCTAGGCGTCAGCGCCGACGATGCCAAATCGCATCAGAAGTTTAGCGACAAGTACAGCCTGCCGTTCCCGCTGCTGTGTGACCCGGAGGCGCAGGTGGCCACGGCCTACGGCGTCTACGGCCTCAAGAAGTTTATGGGCAAGGAATTCCTGGGCATCAGCCGCACCACCTTTGTGATCGGGCCAGACGGCAACATCGAGAAAATCTACCGCAAAGTCAAGCCCGAGACCCACGCCGCCGAACTTCTAGCTGAGCTCGCGTGATCGCCTAGACGTCGCTGCCAGTCCGGGGCAAAGTACCTTAGACTACAGGCTGGGCGCTCCCCCTGCCCGTTCTCGCCTGGTTGAACTCCCCCTGACATGCGCCGACTGCTCCAGATTTTCCAAACTGTTCTCGGCCTGATCCTGAAACACCCCGTTACTGGCACCAGCATCATCGCGATCCTGCCTGATGAGCGCATTGTGCTAGTTCGCCGCAGGGATAACCAACGCTGGGCTTTACCCGGCGGCATCGTGGATTGGGGCGAAACGATTGAGACCACGGTCCACCGTGAACTGGAAGAAGAGACGGGCCTCAAAACCACCGGCAAGCCCCGGCTGGTTGGAGTGTACTCCTCGCCCCGGCGCGATCCCCGCATGCACTCGATCTGCATCGTGGTTGAGGTTGCTGTCGCGGGCATGCCCAAGGTTGGGGATGAGCTGGAGATCAGCGACGTCCGAGCCTTCAGCCGCGCTGAGTTGCCAGCTAGCGGCCTTTCCCACGACCACGACCAGCAATTGCAAGATTATCTCCAGGGCCGGACGGTCCTGGCCTAAGAACGTTCAAAACTTTTATGACTATTCCCTGGCGTACTTCCCGGCTGAGACTGCCCTCCGGTGATCTGTTGTTCTGGCGCGAAGGTGGCACCGGGCCTGCGCTGCTGCTACTACACGGCTTCTGGGGCGATGGCGGTGACTGGGAGGCGGTGATGGCGCATCTGGGCCAGAGCTTTCACTGCCTGGCTCCTGATCTGCCTGGCTTCGGCGATTCGCGGCGGGGGGGGGCTCCTAAGCAGCCGTATACGATTGACGCAGTAGTCGCCTCTCTGGCCGCGTATCTGGCGACTTTGAATGTGCGCCGCGTCTACTTTGTGGGCCATGCGCTCGGCGCTTGGGTGGCCACGCGCTACGCCCTGAACCATCCTGAGCAGGTAGCCGGGCTGGTACTGCTCGCCCCTGCGGGACTGCAAGACGAACCCTGGTTCGCACGCTGGCGGCAGCGCTGCCGTCTGCTCTGGCCGGGCATGGGCAGTTTGCTCTCGGCCCTGCGCCCACTGGCCTCCCTGTTGGGTCTGCGCCGCTGGCTCAATCGAGCAGTTCTCCTGCGCCGCTGGCTCTTGGCGTCGCCGATGGCAGCCAGCCTGTTGCGCCGCCCACGCCGTGACCTCTGGGGCGAAATGCTGAGCCCCGCTCAGCTCGCTCAACTGAAGCCGCCGCTGCTGCTGCTCCACAGTGAACAGGATCGGGAGATTCCCTTGGTCTTGGCCCAAGACTTTAGCCAGCAGGTGCCGGGGGCCAAGCTCTGTGTGGTACCAGGGGTCAGCCACGTGCTGCAGCGCGATCAGCCCGAGTCAGTCGCGCTCTGGATCCGGGAGTTCATTGCCCAAGCTGAACCTGCTGTCGCACCGCCCGCAAGCCCCAAAATCCCAAATGGGGGTCCAGTGGCAGTGCCAGGCATCGGGCTAGCAGAGGACCGTCCCCACCCGTGACCACCACCTGAGCGGTGGGGAACTGACGCTGCCAGTCGGCCAGAAAGTCGCGGACGCCCGCCAGCAGCGTGTAGAGCACACCGCTGCGGATCGCATTGGCGGTGTCTTGTGCCCAGCGTGGCGGCAGCGACTCGGGCCGCGCGACTGTTGGCAGGGCAGCCGTGTGTTGCCGCAGCGAACTCAGTTGCAGGCCCAAGCCCGGCAGGATCGCGCCACCGACCAGCGCCCGCTGAGCATCGGCCCCGGTCAAGGTCAAGGCGGTGCCCGCGTCGATCACTAGTACTGGCCAGCCCCGCGTTTCCCCGGCTCCCAAAACAGTCAGCGCCCGGTCAATTCCCAAAGAGGCATAGAGGTTGCCCAGCGGCACCCAGCTCAGATCGATGAGGTTGAGCTTGAGGTCGGGCTCGGGCTGCCACTGTTCGCGCCAGGCTGGCACCACGGACGCCAGCCAGACTTCGCCGCTAGGCTTCAGCCGCTGTGTCCTGGGCAAATGTTCCACACTACCGAGCTGAGCGCCCACAAAGTGACCCCAGTGCTGATGCGTGTTACCGATGATCAAAGCCGTCCAGGCTGGGGCAGAAGGTATCATCAAGTCGCCAAGACCAACTAGTCAAGCCATCCAGGCTTCCTGTATTCTGCTCTCATGCATTTGACTCCTCAAGAGAAAGAAAAGCTTTTTGTCTACCTGGCGGCTCAACTGGCACGTGACCGGCGAGGACGTGGCCTGAAGTTGAACTACCCGGAGGCGGTGGCGCTACTGACCAGCCAAGTCCTTGAGGGCGCGCGCGATGGCAAAACCGTCTCCCAGCTGATGAGCGAGGGCCTGCAAGTTCTGAGCCGGGAGGATGTAATGGCGGGCGTGCCAGAGATGATCACCGAGATCCAGGTCGAGGCCACCTTCCCAGATGGAACTAAGCTCGTCACACTTCATCAGCCAATTCGCTGAGTTTTCAACTTAAAGCTCCTGAGGGGGCCGACGCAGCGGCGGCGGCACTGCGGTAACCGCTACCATGGCAACCATCCACCTCCGTTGCCCTGTTGGCCATGCAGATACCGACCGGCGGGTCTGGCGCTGAGGCCAGATCGGATCATCCTTTGGTCAGCTCTGAGCTGCTGACCAATCAGTCCCTGGCTAAGATCTTCAGGTTAATGGACAGCCTTCTGCCATTTGAGGCCTGTTTGTACTACCAGCTGGTGCCCATTGACCTCTCCGGTAGTCATCTGCAGCTGGCGATGGTCAACCCGGAGGATCAGACGGCCTGGAGCTACGTGCGCCGTACCTTGGCCTTTCTCAACTGCACCCTGGTGCCCCGAGCGCTCTCGACCGAAGATCACCGCACGCTGCTGACCCGCTACCTCAACCGTGCCAAGATCCCCCTGCCTGGACCCGCAGACAGTCCAAGCCCGCTGTCACAGCCTTCGGCCCTCGATCCAGACCCTGAGAATCTGCCGCCAACCTTTGTGCTCCAGGACCAAGGCCAAGATCTGACGCAGCGGGAGCCTGTGCCACAGAGTTCCGAGCCCCCGCTCTTCCCGGCGGCGGTCAACCCACCGCCGCTGTCTGAGCTGCTCACCCAGGATGAAGATATCCCCTTGTTGGAACTGCGCGTACAGCACGCGGCAGAGCCCCTGGAAAGCCTGACCCACCTCTCGCCTCGTGACTTTGCCCAGGAGTTGTTGGGGCGGCTGCTGAGCCAGGGCATCGGGCGGCTATATTTCGAACGACAGGAGCGCGGTGGGGGGCGAGTTCTCTGGAGCCAGGACGGGGTACTGCAATCGGTGCTGGAGGGCGTGCCGGAGACCACGCTCCAGGCGCTGATCAATGAGCTAAAACTCTTGATGCATCAACCGCTGCTGACAGTCAAAAAGCTGCACCAGGTTGAGATCGAGCGGCGCTACGGCCCTGAGTACCTGTTGTTGCGCCTGCGTCTGATGCCCCGCCTAGGTGGGGAGGAGGCGACGCTCCAGGTGCTGCGCGGCGCGGCGCTGCGCTTTTACCAGCAGCAGCAGATCCTCACCCTCAGCCGGGACGCACTGGCGACTGCTCATCAGCTCCAGCGTAAGGTTTGTGAGATGCACAGCCGTCTGCAGCGCTGTCCCGGCTTTTCGCCCACCCAGATCGACGCCCTACCAATTTTGAGCAAACTACTGCAATTGATCGAGCATCAACTCAGCCAGCTCGACAGTCCCCCCAGCGCCAGCCACTCGCCCACCGACGCTTAAGCTTGCTGCCCCGGCGGCAGAGAGGAGGGTCGAGAAAAGGGAATAACCACGCTTGCCCCGCGCGCTGGGGGTATCGGGGGAGTGGTGCGCGATTGCTGGGTCAGGGTCATCCAGGCTTTGTGGATCAGAGCATTGACGTGACGCAGGGCATCCGGGCTGCAACGCAAGCGGGCGATCTTAACCTGCTTGTAAGGCTGGACGGCGGTCATGCGTTTGAAGATGCGAGCCAGGCCCCGTGTGCTGCCGAACTGGATCAGATAGTCCAAAAGAACCTGATCGGACTCAGCGCCATCGGTAAATAGCCAGGGCCGCCAATCGGGATAATAGCCCAGGACCCGGCGTTCTAGGGTGTAGTAGTGGGCGCGTTTCCTCAGGTCTGGTGCATACTCAAATGCGTCCAGCACAACAACCCTGAGCAAGCAGATCAGGGACAGGGCCTGCTCGTCTAGAACGTGCTTATTCATGGTTTGGGCTGGGGCTTGGGGGATCACTGAACCGAGAGTCGTAGCTGCTATGCTCTCCATTCAGGTCCCAGCGCGTAGATCCCCACGCTTTATACAAGCTTCAACAATTCAGGTAGTTCTTCAGGTCGTTGCCTGCTGCTTCTCGCGTTGCAGATCGCCGATCAGCTGGGCGAGCTGATCGCTGCTGGCCCGGTAAACTTCGTTGCAGAAATGGCAGGTTGCCTCAGCGCCGTCGTCTTTCTCGATCATGTCTTGCAGCTCGGTCTCGCCTAGCATCTTGAGTGCGCCCAACATGCGGTTGAATGTGCAGCGGCAGTGGAAGCGCACCCGCTGGCTCTCGGGCAGGATTTGTAGGCCGAGATCGCCCAACAAGTCCTCCAAAATTTGCGACAGCGTCTTGCCCACCTGCAGCAGTGGTGTGAAACCCTGCAGGGCCGACACGCGCGACTCTAACAAGCTGACTAACTCTTCGTCCCGCTCGGCTTTGGGCATGACCTGCAGCAGCAGGCCGCCCGCCGCGCTGACCCCCTGCGCACCGACGAACACGCCCAGCAGCAAGGCGCTGGGCGTCTGTTCCGAGGTTGCTAGATAGTGGGCCACGTCATCCACGACTTCGCCCGAGACCAGCTCGACCGTGCTGGAGTAGGGCTCCCCATAGCCGTTGTCGCGCAGGACGTGTAGATAGCCGAGCTGGCCGACGGCCCCGCCTACGTCCAGCTTGGCTTGGGCGGTTGGCGGCAGCTCGATCTCAGGATGCGTGACATAACCCCGGACCGTGCCGTCTAGGCCAGCGTCTACAGACATTACGCCCAGGGGGCCGTTGCCCTGAAAGCGCAGGGTCACTCGCTCTTGCCGTTGCTTCATGCTAGAGGCTAGCAGCAGACTCGCTGCCATCGCCTGCCCCAGAGCCGCTGTCGCGACATAGGAAAGCTTGTGACGCATCCGAGCGACCTCTGTAAGGTAGGTGGTGGTCACACCGATGGCGCGGATGCCTCCATCAGCAGCGGTGGCTCGGATGAGTTGATCGGCCATGATGAAATACCTCAGGGACTCCTTACGTTTCTTTACATATCCCCTGTCCTCATTGTAACGGGTGGATCGGATAAAACACTTTGGTGCAGCATGGGAGTCATGACCCAACCCAGTCAGCATTGCCCTGTGCGAATTCAGATTGGCTGCCAAGGATGGCGCTACGAGGACTGGCGCAAATCGCCGTCGCTGATAGTGCCAGCGGCGCATGAGTTGGCGCTGGTCGAAGCAAGCATTGGCAGTCTCTGGCAAGGGCCTTTTTACAGCTCAGATCTCAGTCCAGAGGCAGAGTTGTCTGCTTACGCGCAGACGTTTTCGCTGGTCGAAGTAGACGCCACGTTTTACGCAGTCCCGCCCCGTGAGATCGTGATTCGCTGGCGAGACGCCACCCCCGATCAGTTTCGCTTCACGCTGAAGCTGCCGCGCCAACTCACCCACGACTATCGCCTGCGCAAAGGCCGGGCAATCTTGGCCAAATTCTGTGAGCGGGCCGCCGAACTGGGGCCAAAACTCGCTGCGGTCTTGATTCAATTGCCACCGAGTTTTAGTCCCACCGAATGGGTTTACTTGACCCGTTTTCTGCGATATTTGCCAGCTGAGATTCGCTTTTTCATCGAGTTTCGTGATTCCGCCTGGTTGAGCGCTCAATATCTGGAGCCGCTCAAAGCTGAATTTGCAGTTGCGCCCGTCTTATCTGAAACCCCTTGGGTAGATCAAGAGGTCGCTTATCCTTGGGTTTACGATTGGCCACTAGGGCCGGTCTATGTTCGGGTTATGGGGCCGAAACAGGGAGGGCTAACCCAGTTTACGCACCTGCAAATCAGCCAGACCCAAAAGCTAGAAAGCCTGGTTCAAAAGATCAGCAATCTGGCGAGTCTGGGCCGAGAACTCTATGTGCTGGTGGACAATCACTTTCAGGGCTTTTCTCCAGGTACAGCTTCGCTGCTCAAGGCCCTGCTTCAGCTAGAGTGCCAGCCTTATCCCGTGTCTCGGGCCAGTGCACAATTGAGCTTACCGCTGGGGTAGAGAGTCTTCAAAATAAAAACCCCTCCCTAGTCGTGGGAGGAGTTCAGGTTTGGAACCGGGCCTAAGTTGCCTGAGTACTCAGACCTGCCAACCCTTGGAGGCTTGGCTCAGGACATAAGCGGTGACGCTCTCGATCTGATCGTCGCCCAGTCGGTCTTTGAAGGCTGGCATTGCGTTCTTGCCATGGCGGATTTGGTGCGAGACTTGATCGGGCGTGTTGACTCCGTGCTCGTCCAACGCCGACTGCCTCAGGCTCTTGTTGGACAGGAGCACATTGCCACCCCCGAGATGACAAGAAGCACAATTGTGCGCGAAAATTCGCGCCCCCAACGCCAAATCAGGCTCTGCTAGCGCTGGCCTTCCTGGTAACAGCAAAGCCAGAACCAGCCAGAGCAAAAGCATTCCCCTTAGCACAATGCCTCACTTGTCAGAAAAGACCGCATTACCCCAACCGGGAGCTTCCTGCGCAGCCCGCAAAATGAAGGCCGCTAGAGTGCTGACCTGAGAAGCTGAAAGCCAGCTCTCGGGCACTTCTCGGCAGGCGTAGCTCTCCTCAGTGCCATCGTAGCTCATGGGTAGCCGCATAAAGGTTACCAGGCTTTCAATTGTGTCCCGGGCTGGGGTTGCACCCTGCAGGTCGGTGAGCGAAAGTGAGACGATGGGATTGGGCAGGGTGTTGCCGCCGACATGGCAATTCAAACAGTTTTGCTCAAATAGACGCTTACCCTGCACGAAGTCTGCGACGGTAAAGGACTGCTCTGCGCCACTGTGGTTGAGAGGCAAGGCGACGGGTGCCCGGACCTTGAGGTATTGAGTGACATACGGGTCCGGGCGAGGCGCTGCCCAGGCACCGGGCACCCCACCCAGCAACACCCCTAGGACGGCCCAACTCAGTAGCAGCCATCTAGTACATCTAGTAATAGATCTTGCCACCACCCCACCTTTCGCCGATGATCTTGGGCTGGAGCAGAATGTGACCGGCAATGGCATACAGGTCAGACTCGCTCAGCCTGCCCATCTTGGGAAAGGCGTCGATGCTCTTGAGGCTAGGATGACTGTCGGCAATCGACTCCGCGCCGTCGTAGGTCGTGGGGTTCTTCATGAAATCGATCAGCCCCTCGATCGTGTTGCGCGGCGGGTAAGCACCGGCTAGCGAATCAGGAGCGAGGCCGACATTTTGATTGGTTTTGGTGACGCCGCCTGCGTGACAAATGCCGCAGGTGTCGTTAAATAGGCGCTTGCCATCCCGAATCTGTTTAGGCGTGAGGACTGCAGTTTGGGTTTCGTTGAGCTGGACGGTGCGGGTGGCTTCGTCCACCCCAGCTGCCATTGCCGACGGTCCGGTGACCAGCGTCCAGGCAATGCAGGTGACCGTCACGACCAGCCAGAGGTATCGCTTTAACATGTTTCTCCTCAGGTTCGGACTCAAAAAAGAGGTAACACAGCAAACATTAAAGAGCGGTTTCAGCCGACCCGGTAGGAGGCTCAGGTCCGGCTGTCGCCTCGCGGGCGCGCAGCACTCTCAGGATGATTTCCTTGGCATCTTCGAGAGCCAGACGGGTTTGGGTATCTCGATAGGCGATTCCCAGTTCATCGCACAGACGGAGCACCGCCTCAGGTGTGAGGCTGTAGTCCTCTGCTAGCTCCTCGATGGAGAGGTCAGCAAAGCCCATGAGGTTGGATGAGAGAACGCAATATTAGTTCACCCCAATATCATGCCACCACATGGTCCGCTCCCCACGGCTTCTCAGCCGACAGCGACGGGCAGAGGAATGTCAAAATTGATGTAGCAAAAAAACGACAACAACCGTTGAGGGTCTCGCTTGAGGTATGGCTGCACACATCTTGCTGGTGGATGACGAACCGGGCCTGCGCGAGGCGGTTCAGGCGTATCTGGAGGACAGTGGCTTTACGGTGTCCACAGCCAGCAATGCCAAGGAGGGTTTACAACGACTGGAGCAACAGCCGCCGGACCTGGTAATCTCCGACATCATGATGCCGCAGGTGGATGGCTATCAGTTTCTGCGCCAGGTTCGGGAGAACCCCCGCTTTCGCGCCCTGCCGTTTGTGTTTCTGACGGCGCGGGGCATGACCTCGGATCGCATCCAGGGCTATCAGGCGGGCTGCGATGATTACATCTCCAAGCCCTTTGATCCCGATGAGCTGGTGGCGATTGTCGAGAATCGGTTGGACCGACGCGCGGCGATTGTGCCGGAGGCCACGGACGAGGGCGGCCCTAGCATTGCCGACCTAGCGAATCAGATCGCGCAGATTCGCGACATGCTAATTGATAAGCCCCGCATGGTGCAAACCCCGCCGCCGATCCGGGTAGAGTTTACGCCCCGTGAGCAGAGCGTGCTCGATCTGGTGTCGCAGGGGCTGATGAATAAGGAGATTGCCCGCCGTCTGGAGACCAGCGTGCGCAATGTCGAGAAGTATGTGTCCCGTCTGTTCAGCAAAACTGGCACTAACTCGCGCACGGAGCTGGTGCGTTACGCGCTAGAGCACGGGCTGACCCACTAGACCGGGGGAGCTTCTCCGGCGGCCTGCAGAACTGCCGCGTAGATCTCAGGCTTGACGCAGAAACTGGCTCGCTGGATCAGGGCTGCCACGGCGGGTTGGACGGCGGGCAGCAGGCCTCGACGTTTGGCGAGCAGCAGTACGCCGAAGGTGCTTAAGGGATCGAGTCCGAAGCGAGTGGCGACGGCTCGGGAGGGATGCTCGTCTGAGAGCAGCTGGTCGGCGGAGAGTTCGAGCGCCAGGGCAACGGATTCGGCTTCGTTGGGGCTAAGCTCCGCTTGCAGCTCCATAAATAGGGAGCGGTTGGTGGCTCGGCGCTGTTGGATCCAGCTGAGGGTTTGGACTTTGGCGGAGCTGGGTACGGTGTAGTCTAATCCGGCCAGTTCGTTGTAGACCACTTGTGGCAGGGTGATGCTTTTGTAGAGCTGGGGCAGCAGGTCGAGCTGTCCGATGGCGGCCAGGCTGACGACGGGCGAGGTATCGCTGACGATGATCACGGTTCGCTCAGCTTCTGCAAGGTTTTGAGGTCGGTTTGCAGGTCTTCGCTGTCGTAGTGCACAGGAATGCCACGCGCCGCTAGTTCGCGTCTGAACTCTAGCAGGGGCATGCCCGCGAGGCGTCGGGCTTTGCCGCTGCTGAGGCGCTTTTGCTGGTAGAGCATGATCGCGATTTCGTGCTTGAGCTCAGCCTCAGACATTCCTGCTGCGTGGAGAATGTCGTCAGGAATCACAACGCTCATAGGGTTTTGGCGGGTGGCGGGGCAGAGCGAATGATCTCTCTCATTCCAGGATAAGCAATCGGATTTGGGCGGGTGGTGGGAGGTCACGTAAGCTCACTTAGGCTCTCTGCCGCTGCTCGATCAGCAACCGCACGGTCTGCACTAAGTCGGCGACGTTGGCGTCTTGGCGGTTCGCCCTGGCCACGAGCTCGACTGCGGTGGCGGCTTGCTGTTGGGCAACTGCTGCCTGTTGCTCGGTGGTGACGGCAACGCGCTCTAGGCGCTCGTCCAGTTGGGCCAGGCGCTCGTCTATGCGCTCACCGTTCTCGGCGAGTCGCTGCACAGTGGCACTGAGTTTGCCCAGGTCGGCTCGGAACAGCATGGACGCTTCGGTGAGCGCGTCAATGTTTGCCCTTTGCCGGGTCAGCCCGTCGATCCACGCCCGTAGCACCTGGTTAAGGTCTGAGGGTTGAGGGTCTGGATGGTCACTGGTCATGGGTCTCTTGTCAGGCTTGCCAGATCTCAAGATTGCCAGATCATAAGTGCTGGCAACGAGTTCCGATAAATTGGCATCACTATGATGCGGATCCAGACAACGGTCGGGAGCATTGCCATAAGCTCTGGGAGGATCCCAGCAACGGTCGGGAGGATTGTCACCAGGGTTAGGGGCATTGCTACAAGTTGCCGCCAGAGTGCTACAAGTTCCCGCCCAATCGCTATCGCTTGCCGCCGAAGCGCTGCAAGTTCTCGCCCTTCGGCGGCAACGGTCGCGAGGACTGCCACAAGTTCCTGCCTTTCAGCAGCAACGCTCGCGAGGATGGCTGCCTGTTGCCGCCGGAGCGCTGCGACCCCACGGACTCAGGCCACAGTTTCTGCAGTCTGCTGGGACTACTCATTCGGTTAAATTTCGATTAAGTTAGGCCAGATCTAGCACTCATCCGCCCAGGAGCGCTTTTTAGTTGTCAATCTCAACGGCTTGGCAAGCGTATTTGCAAGAACTGGCCACCTCCCTGGTTGCCCTAGAAGAAGAGCGTGCTCAGTGGCTGACTCAGCAAAGTCAGGCTCTGGACCCAAATTCAGGCAGCTTTCGCAGGATGACTGCCGCTCGCAGGGCCGAGACTCGCCTGGAACAGCTCAACCCCGAAGAACAGGCCCTGCTAAAGCTGGTCAGAGCGCTGAAACCCCTAGATCAACTGGAAGTGCGGCAGCTCAAAGCCGAGATCCGCAACGCCCGACGCAGCTGCGGCTGAGGCTGAGGACTTTCGACCGAGTGCTCCACTGCTCCTGACCCAAGATGCGAGTGATGGATGGTGCGCGGAGCCAGGCCAGTGTACAGGCCTGGAGCTTTGATCGGGTGTGGTTGCTCTCTGGCTAGCTCAGGTGTGAGAACAATCCGCAATTGGCGCTGGATCGCAGGCTTACAGAATCGTTCGGTCTGTGAATTGCGGGCGCTGCCGGCTGCCAGTGCCGAGTTTGCCCACGATTGGGCGAGCCTGTCTGCATGGGAGTTTAACAAGTGTCCGCAAAAATCAAAGTTAAGGTTCAGGAGTCTGCGGCAAGCTGGGTTGCGTATAGCTAAAGATGAGAGGCGAAAGTTGTGCTTGAGCCCTCTACCCCGGTTCGAGTGTGACGAATGTTACGGAACTGTGCCTGGTTCTGAAGCCATTTGACCTGCATCTATGAAAATTCTGTTGGTTGAAGACGATCTCGCAAATCAAGAGGTGATGCAGCTCCTTCTGTTGAGCCTCGACTATCAAGTAGACGTTGCCGACAATGGCCTGGAGGCGCTCCAGGCTCTGCGCCGCAAAGCCTATGATGTCGTCCTGATGGACATCCAGATGCCGGAAATGGACGGTCTGGAAGCCACTCGCTGCATTGTGCAGGAGTGGCTTCCTTCTGAGCGCCCCTGGATTATTGCCCTGAGTGCGGATAGTACCTCGGCAGTTCAAGCCGCCTGTCAAGTAGTGGGCATGGATGATTATCTCAGCAAACCTTTTGAGCTGGAGAAGCTGGTCGAAGCCCTGGCCAGGATGCAAACCGTGAAACCAAGGAGTGACTGATTTGCGCTGGGTTTGCCCTTTGCCCCTGGAGGAAAATATTCAATGTCGCGTAGCTGTCTGGTACCGAACCGATGCGCGCGAATGGCAACTCTTCTTGATCTGTAGCCCCAGTGAAGCCGTCGAAATTTGTCAAGATGGCTGGAAATTAGGCGTGGAGTGTTTGATTTTCCCAGACGGCCTGCTGACGGCCTGAGTAGCGACTTGCTCCAGACCTCTATCTCCTGGCCCTTTCTTCCCACGGCAAGCAGGGAGGAGTCCTGTCGGCAAGCGAGCAACTGCTTGCGTTAGTCGTGGGCTTGCTGCTGAGCGTTCGCAACTCCCGAGATCGGCACGGGTTAAGCCCTGGCCCTATTCGCCAGTCAGACGCAGCGCCTGATAGCAGGTCTTGAACCGCTGCTGTTGCTGCTTGTGATCGACAATGGGCAGCGGGTAAGCGCAGGCCTGCCGCTCTCGCTCAGAGATCTTCCCAGTTACCAAATCCTCCGGGTCCAGACTGCGCAGCTCAGGCAGCCACTGCCGGATGTACTCGGCTTCGGGGTCAAATTTCTGTGCCTGCGTGTAGGGGTTGAAAATGCGCAGGGGTTTCGGGTCCATGCCGCTAGAGGCGCTCCACTGCCAGCCGCCATTGTTCGCCGCTAGGTCGCCATCCACCAGCTTCTGCATGAAATATTGCTCGCCCCAGCGCGGGTCAATCAGCAGATCCTTGGTGAGAAAACTGGCCACGATCATGCGGCAGCGGTTATGCATCCAGCCCGACTCATTGAGCTGGCGCATTGCCGCATCCACAATCGGGTAACCCGTGCGGCCCTCACACCAGGCCTGGAATTTCTCAGGGTCATTTTCCCAGGGAAAGTCCTTCATAGTCTGGCGATGGGGGCCACTGGCCAGACCCGGAAAGTGAAATAACGCCTGCTGATAAAACTCCCGCCAGGCCAACTCCTGCTGCCAAGTGCGGATGCTATCGCGCTCTTCATCGCTGCGGGCCGCTGCTGCCGCTGCCTGAGTCGCTGCCCACAGACTGCGCATGCCGATTGTGCCGAACTTGATGTGAGCGCTCAGCCGCGACGTGCCGGGCACCGCAGGGAAATTGCGCTGCTCCTGATAGCTGCTCAGCGCGGTGTCACAGAACTCCGCCAGAATCTGCTGGGCGGCAGTTTCACCCGGCTCCACTGGGAGTTCCCCCGGCCAGACAAAGCCCAGCTCCGCTGCCGTCGGCAGCTCAATTGCATCTGCTGCTTGGGCTAGGTGGCTTAGCTGCTCGGCGCTGAACTCCAGCTGGGTCGGCTCGGGATAGGGCTCCAGCTTCGGTTGGCGGCTCCAATTGCGCCAGTAAGGCGTGTAAACCGTGTAGGGCGCTCCCTGGCCCGTGAGGATCGCCTTGGGCGCGTGCAGCAGGTCCCAATGCGGCTGTACCGAAACGCCTAGTGCCTCCAGTGCCGCTTTGACTGTCTGGTCGCGGGCGTGAGCGTAGGGCTCAACATCGCGGTTGAAGAACACCGCCTGCACCGCCAAGCGCTGCACCAGCTGCTCCAAGGTCGGCACCGGCTCCCCCCGCAGCACCAGCAACTGACTGCCCAGCTCACGATAGCGTCTGGCAAGCACGGCCAGACTCTCCAGCAGGAAGCGAACCCGCACCGGCGCGACCGCCTCCCCCTGCAACAGATTGGCATCCAGGATAAACAGTCCGAGCAGTCGCTGCGAATGATGTCGAGCGGCATTCAGGGCCGTATTGTCGGCCAGGCGCAGGTCGCGGCGGTGCCAAACCAGAGTCAGGGGTAAGTTCATGAATCCAACCGCAACCCGGGGGTTAGCAATCTCCTCATGGTAGGCCCATCTCTGGGGGTTCCAATGCTTTTGGCTGGGCGATCCTCACCCCAGTTTCAGGCGATTCTTCCGGACATCTGACCCCGTTTGCAGAAGTTTTATACAACGGAGAGCTGAGGGGAGAAGGCCCCGTCTGGCTTTCGCGAAGTAGCGCCAGAACTCCCTTGAACCTGTGTTTTTTACTCGTCTTGGCTGTGCCTCGCGGCCTTGCTCAGGATCATCCAAGACCCCAACCATCGGAGCAACCAGCCCCCCGTTTGCCCCGGCTCCTGGTGACTTCGCCCAGGTGCGTGTGACCTGTCCCCCTCACATCCTGGCCGTCGCTTATGTTGTTCTCACTTGGGGCGATCAACCACTTCCTCCAACCGCCGTCGCCCGATTCCAACCCGCCGCCGTCCACGTCGCCGCTCGGACCCCTGAGTTCGGCCAGCCAAGACGCCACTGTCAATTTGCTCAGCGAGCTGCAAGGCGACCGGCAAAGACGGCAGAAGGCGATCTGGAAGCTGGGCTTAGAGGGCGACTCGCGGGCGATCAGGCCCCTGGTGCAACTGCTACTGGACTCTGACTCCAAGCAGCGCAGCCTGATTTTGGCGGCGCTGTCGGAAATTGGCGCGAAGACGCTGGGACCGCTGTATCAAGCCTTTGCGGTCTGCCTCCAGGACGAAAACCCAGAGGTCCGCAAGAACGCCATGCGGGACCTATCCCGCGTCTTCGATCTCTCTCAGCAGATGGGGCAGATCGTCAACCATGTCCTGCACGACCCAGATTTGGAAGTGCAGGAAGCCGCCCAGTGGGCGGCCAAACGGCTCCAGGAGAGCCGCATGCTGCAGCCGCCCCTGCCAGCTCCAGCGACCCTGGGTAGCCCTATGCCTGAGCCCGTACGGATGCCGCCCGAACCGGCCCGAGCCAGCTTGAAGGCCGCCCCGGCGCCTGCTAGATCCCTACGCCCGGTTCGCGAAAGCCCGCTCGAACGGGCCAAGCAAGGCGACCCGAAGGCAATCGCCAGCTTGATGAACCAGGCCTGGCAGCCGCAGGGGATCACGGCCAGGGTCAGCTGCCGTGAGGGATGCTTGGAAGTTTGGCTGGAAGCGGAGCCCGTGCCCAAGGAGCAGATCTTGTTGCCGGTCGTGCGACGGGGCTTGGCGCTGTTAGGCCTCAATGGCATCCAAACCGTCAAAGTCGCAGGTCTGCTGCCGGGTGCCCTGATGCCCACCTGGATCCAAGCCCTTGACCTGGCTGCCGAGGCCGCCCCCGCGACAGCGCTGCTGCGCTGGGGCTGATGCCGTGCAGGCAAAGCCCGGTATGCTAGATTGAGCACCTAAATTAGCTAAGACTGAGCTGGGGGATTAGAGGTCACTAATGGCAAAGCGCCGCAATCAGAAGAAAGAGAAAGCCCTGCGCAATCAGGCCTACGCCCGCAAGTTTCGCAAGCGTACCACCACTGGCCGCATGGGCCGTCGCCGCTTCGGGGAAGGCAGCCGCTTCGGTGACTCCGAGAACGAGGATGAGGACAATCGGGGTAGCAGTAACGTCGGCGCTGCGGCCACCGATGACGCTGGCCCTTAGATCTGCCCCACCGGCCTGTCTTTGCGGGCTTTAGTCAGCTGTTCAGCCGCCGCTAAGCCGGATAGGCAGGCCGACTCTACGCTAGGCCCAATACACCAGTCCCCTGCGCATAACAGCGTGAGGGGACTGTTTTCGGAGGCTAACGTGGTGGTCAGGCAAGAAACGCCCAAAGTCTCGCTGGGCAGGGCGTAGCGCCAGCGGTGAACCTGCCACCAGGCGGGCTCGCGCAGCCAGGGGGCAAGCAGCTGAGCGGCTTGGGTCAACATTTGCAGCCCTGCCTGATCCAGCTCGCCCTCCAGGTATTGGCGGGCGAAGTCGGCGCTGCTCTGCAGGACAAAGACTGGCTCGGCAACGGGCACAGCCCGCCCCAGCGACCGACGGCTGCTGTCTAGCGCAATCCAAGCCAAAATCGGATCCTGGGGACACTCAATGGCCTGCCAGGCAGAGGGAATCACCTGGCTGCGGTCGGCGGGGTATCCCGCCATGACCGCCAAGCTGGGGTGGAATTCGACGGAGCGGACGGCTTCTAAAAAGGCCCGGTCTGCTGCCAACAGGGACTCAAACAGGGTCAAAAACTGCGGAGCCGGTAGGGTGGAAACCACAGTGGCCGCAGACCACTGCTGGCCGGACTCTGTGATCAGCTGCCAAGCGTTTCCCCCAGCTTCTACCCGAACAACGCGCTGCTTGAGTTGGACGTCTAAGCCTACGGCTAGGTGCTTGGCGAGTGCGGTCATTCCCTCGGGGCAGACGTAGCGGCTACATATCTCGTCCGGCGGCGGTTCGTGCAGGCCCTCGGCGTCGAGCCGATAGACGCTACGTGTCCACTCGCGCACGATGCCCTTAGCTTGCAGGCTCTGGATAAATCGCTCGAAGACACTGCCGCGCACCGTGAGGTACTGAGTACCGTGATCAACCCAGGTGTCTTGAATGCGACGGGTTGCCATGCGTCCGCCCACGCCTCGCGCTTTCTCTAGCACCGTGACCTTAAAACCAGAGCGGCTGAGCGCTTTTGCGCAAACCAGACCCGATACCCCGGCCCCCATGACGATGACGTCCCGCATAAGCCCTTGTCCAGAAGCGCCTTCTGACCTCCACACTATCCTCTGGACCCAGGAACTTCCACACTGGGCCGCCGAATCTCACGCATACTGGATCTGAGAACCCTGTCCCCGAGAAATCCCGTGGACCAGTCTGCTATCTTGCGCTTAATTGCCCTACTCTTGGTGGCTTCAGTCGTTGCCACTGCTGCCATCTTTTCGGTTCAGAATGCGACGCCAGTAGTACTGCAATTCCTGCTTTTCCGCTCAGTGGCATTGCCGATTGGCGTGGCTCTGGCCTTCGCGTTCGGAGCTGGCGTAGTCGTAACGGCGGTGCTTCATGGCTTTTGGGGCGTGCTGGGCCGCTTCAGTGGTGATGATCGCGCCGGTTTCGAAGCCAGCTTCGAGGAAGATGTCTAGCTGCTTGGTCAACCCGGAGCAATCTACGAGTAGTCGCTTAAGGTCTTCAGAATAAAAGCTCAAGCTGAACTCCCTGATTGAGAGCTACCTTGAAGTCTCAATGTCAAATGGGGCTTATGGTGAGCTTAAAACAATTAGAGCGGAGTAATCGGCTCATGACCGGCGACACCCTAGGACGTCTGGAAGAGGTGACCTTTCTGCTCACACAACTGGAAATAACCCTCAAGGAGATCGGCGACTCTATCCAGGACTTAGTGCTGCTTAGCCACGACTTCGTCGGGAAGAACTATCACTAATGGACTAACTAAAGTGCGTAATAAAGCCCCCCGGATGACCAACCAGGGGGCTTTGTAACTTAAGATTTAGCGTTTGTATGACTGGCGTTATATTGCTCCTCGAGCCACACTCTGACTTCGTCTTCGGAGCTAAAGCGGCTTTGAAAGCCGGTTGACGGATCGTAGACTTGCCAGAAGGTTCTGCCCTGACGATCCCTGGCTTGCCGAATTCTCGGCTCCTCCCGACTGGTCAAGGCGAAGAGTAGGTTCTGCGCAATATTCTCGACTAAGTTCCGAGATCCCTGCCATAGTTTGGAGAGTGGAAGCCGCGCCAGGCGCGACCTGTTTCTAATTGCAGTGTTCATAAACACCCTACCCTCCGGTTCAGTTCTGTTTGTATTACTTCTGTATTGTAAGAACCTCCTGCTTCAAAGATCTATACAAAAGATGCGTCACGGACATGAATAAAATTGATGGAACCAGCCGCCTTAGGCAGCCAATGAACGCGGGCAGGCTCTGGGACTTTGGCCGAGCTGCTCGTGTCCATCGGTTGCCCAGGGCCAGGTCAAAAAAATCTATTGTTTGATGTGTGTTCAAGATATGTTCAAACCATCCATACATCACATCTCGTGTCTTGTTATAATAAGTGTAACTACTGATCCCTTTAAACCTTCTTGGCCAGATACTGGTTTTGTGGGGATTACCTAAGAGCGGGATTTTGGCGAATGAAATATTTCATGATTTGTGTGTCTGTTTGGCGCACCGAAAATCTAAAAGCTCGCTTTGGCAGCGATATGCTCTCATCTGAGTGTTGCTAGGTTTCGGCGACATTCTTGTTGCGCCGCTTCGGCTTTCACTATGTTTCTATTTAAGGGTATGCATCAATGGTTGAGACAGCAGATGTCGTCGTCGTTGGCGGTGGTGCGATTGGCGCGTCCATCGCTCTTCATTTGGCCGAGAAACAGGCAGGAAAAATTCTGTTGCTTGAGCGCAAAGAGCTGGCTAGTGGTGCCTCAGGCAAGGGCATTGGCATCGTCCGCACCCACTATACTCATCCCGTTTTAGCAGAGCTGGCTCGTTGCTCGCTAGAAGTCTTTCACCATTTCAAGGAGCGATTTGGTGGTCACGAGTCAGGCTTCAATGCCTGTGGCTATTTTGTACTGGTCGAGGCATCTGATGCGAGGACTTTGCTCAATGTCGTGGAAATGCATCAGCGACTGGGCATCCAGACGTATCTGGTCAGTCCTCAGGAGGTCAAAGCCCGAGTGCCTCAACTGGCAGTCGACGATGTTGCCGCAGTGGCCTATGAACCTAACTCTGGCTACGGTAGTCCGCCCAAAACCACATTAGCCCTGGCTCAGCGTGCCCGCGAACTTGGTGTCGAGGTGCGCACCCAAACGCCAGTCTTGGAGATCCAGTTGGATTTAGAAGGCCGAGTTCGGGGGGTAACGACCCCCACTGGCACAGTTGCCACGCGAACGGTGGTGGATTGCGTCGGTCCCTGGGCGCGAAAATTCACTGAGCACTTAGGCTTGGCCTTCCCGGTTAGACCTGTGGTTGAGCATGTCGTAGTGGTCGAGCGCCCGGTCGAAGTTGCCAGTCATCATCCGGTGATTTCTGACCTGGTTAATTTGTGTTATTTCCGCTCGGATCCAGGTCAGCCTTACACCCGAATCGGCAATTCTAACCCGCAGTATCATCAGCAATTTAGCTTGGTGGACGCAGATCAATTTCACGGCCAGCTATTTCCCGACATCTGCGAGAGCCTCTATGAAAAAATCAGCTGTCGCTGGCCGATGTTGCAACAAGCTCCGATCGCCGAAACTTACTCCGGGATCTGGGCGCTTACGCCAGACTACCAGCCGATTATCGACCACTTGCAGCATGTGCCCGGTCTCTATTGCGCCGTGGGCTTCAGCGGGCATGGTTACAAACTCTGCCCGGTGGTCGGCGACCTGATGAGTCGCTTCATCCTTGGGGAACGCAGCAAGCTGATGGAACTGCTGAGACTGTTCCGTTGGAGCCGCTTTCAAGACAACGAGCCGATCAGGGCACCCCTGAGCTATGCCCGCGCTGGAGGACTTCGCTAAGCGATTGAGCGCCAATGGAAAAAGGAGGGAGCCGATTTGGCTATCCCTCCTTTTAGCAGGGGAGACTGAAACTCAGTCACACGTTCACGATGCAGCTACCTTTACCTCAAGTCATCACGCCCTGATCAGCAATCGTCAGTTGGGAGGCTGGTTTGGCGTCACTCAACCTTGGATTGCTTAAGTTCAGAATAGAAGCAGCACGCTGCGATTGCGACGCTCTTTAGCCTAAGCTTGACTACCCACTTGCCCGGCAAAACCTACGCCTTCGCGTATTTGAATTGTAGCGATGCTCAGTTAGGCTGGAGAACGAGCGTGGGGGTTAAGCAAAACCCCAGCGTTTGACGCTAGGAGGGTGAGCTTGTGGGTCGTTCCGGCCAGTGGGCGGCCACGATTTGTCAGGTTGGGCTGCTGCTGGGTGGGCTGAGCTGGCCTGCACTGGCCGGGCAAATCTGGGCCGGAGCTGGGCAGATTACCAGCGGCTCCGGTCAAGGGGGAACGGTGCAACTGGTTCTGGAGGTGGAGGGCAACCGCGTGAGGTCGCGCTCGGGACCGCCGCTGACGGGCCAAGTGCAGTCTGTTGCCCCAGCCCGAGCGCATGGTGGTCTCAACGGCTCCATTCAAACGGAGACTGGGAGTTGGCGGTTTCAGCAACTTGGCGATGAATTACGGGTGATTTTGTATCAAGGTGACCAGGTTATTTACTATCGGTTGCGTTCTCGTTAGAGCTGGCGGGCTCGCATGACCCCCCGCAGTATCCGACACTTCGCTATGCTCGGCCTCGGCCTGATCTGGGGTCTGTTATGTGGGGTGATTTTACCTGCCACACCGCTGCAAATCCTGGAATTGGGGGTGCAGGACAGCCTGATGCGCCAGCGAGGCCCT
Organism: Leptolyngbya sp. SOY_34_metabat_272; assembly: GCA_031399305.1. Classification (GTDB taxonomy): domain Bacteria; phylum Cyanobacteriota; class Cyanobacteriia; order FACHB-261; family FACHB-261; genus FACHB-261. The sequence goes on along the minus strand of JANNOU010000003.1, from coordinate 8,957 downwards.
CAGCCGCCGCCGAGCGAGATTCTGCTGGTCAGCATTGATGGGCAGATCGCAGCAATGCCCCAGACCCGCCCCCTTGCTCAAACTGCCACAACCATTGATTTCTTTCCTGACCGGGCTAACTACGCCAGTCTGGTGCTGCGCTTGCTGGCCGCAGAGGCGAAGGTGGTGGTCCTGAACCTACCCAGCGGCTTCGGCTTTCCCCAGTCAGTCGGTGTGGAAGATCTAGATACTCCCCTGCGTCAAGTGGTCCAGCAGCATGCCGACCGTCTGGTGCTCACTGCTTACGCCAGCCGTGCCTACAACCTGCCCCTGCCCCAGCTGCCGATCTACAACCACTTTCTGCCATTCACCGCGACAGCTGAGTACCAGGTGCGCCCTGAAACCGTGCAAGGGTTTGTCGAGTTCAATCCGGACGCCGACAGCCAGGTGCGTCGGGCTTCCCTAGTGGGCGACTTCATCCGGGGCGATAACCTTCAGGTGCAGACCTTTGGCTCGGCGGCAGTGCTGGCGCTGGAGAAAGCCGCGCGCCGCGAGCTGCCCGTCCACCGGGGATCGGCTCAATTTAACTTCTGGGGACCTGTGGGCAGCTTCGCCAGTCTGCCGATCGAAAGCCTGTGCCTGCCGAATGCTCGGGTTACCTGCAGCTCGTCTGCGGATCTGGCTGTCCTAGAGCGGGTCCGCAACAAGATTGTGCTGGTCGGTTTTACTGGCGGCTATCCGGAGGCGTTCCCCAGCCGGACTCCCTTTGACAACGCCATGCCCGCTGTGGAGGTGCAAGCCAATCTGCTGGCGAGCTTGATGACCCACTGGTTCTACCAGAAACTGCCCGCCTGGCTGGGCGCAGCGATCGTCCTGAGCGGGTCGATCGCTATAAGTTGGCAGCTGGCGACTGGCGAGGCGAAGTCTGGGCGCTGGCTTCCGGGGCGAGGGCTCGTGCTGAATCTAGGGTTGAGCGGCGGCTATGTAGCCTTGAGTTTGCTGGCGTTTGGGCAGCGGCTGATTTTGCCGCTGGCGTTGCCATTACTGGCCTGGGTGGGCACAGCAGTGTCCGTGACCGTCTGCCTACTAGTGCTGCGCCAGCAGCGGCAGATGGCCCAGCAGCAGCGCGAGCTGGAGCGTTTGCAGCTGGCGGAGCGAGAGGCGGTGCGCTACCAGGCCCGCAAATTGCTCTACCGCGTTGCCACTGACATCCATGACCGTCAGCTTCAAGATCTGAAGCTGGTGATGGATCTGGTAGAAACCTTGCAGCTGGAGCACCCCGACCTGGTCGTTGATCCGATTCTGGACAAGTTGGAGCGCATCGGACGCGGCATCCGCAATGAACTCAACAACGCCCGCAGCCTGGCTGCCAAGCTGGGGGTCACCCCCGCCCTGCGTGCGGGCTTGCATCGGGGCATCCAGATTGAGTTACAGCACCTGGGCGAATCGGGGGAGCTGACACTCAAGGTGCTCCAGGACATCCAGCCGCTGACTGAGCCACAGTCTGACAGCGCCTGGATCGATGCCCGTGAAGATATCTTCCGCTTCTTCCGCGAGGCGACCACCAATGTCCTGCGCCACGCTCAACCCCCTCACGGCACGGCAACCCAAGTGCTCGTGAGCCTGCGCCAGAAGGGTTCTCGCTGCACGTTAATGATTGAGAACGACGGCCAAAAAGTTGGCGAGGAGGCTGGCAGCAAGCAGTCGCGTAGCGGTTACGGCACCAAAGCCATGAACACAATCGCTGCTGAGCTGCCAGATGGCTTCTGGCGACGGTTGCCCCTGGCAGGTGGTGGCGTGCGCGTCGAACTGATCTGGACCCTGCGCACGGAGCCGCACTGAGTCAGGGCTTTTGGGCGAACTGACTCAAGGGACGCGCTTTTCCAGAGCCTGGAGCTTCCGGTTGAGCTGGGCTGAGAACATCAGAAGCTGTTTGACTTGCTTCTGCAATTCGTCCACCCGAGCACTTAGGGCTGCAACATCGCCCCTGCTGCTGTTGCTGACGGCTGCTGCTGCTGCCACTGGCGAGGTGGCCGCCACCGCTTGGGGACGCTTCTTGGCCTTGAGCATAGCCTCTTTGATCGCGCTGACCAGCTCCCGTTGCTCGAAGGGCTTTTCGATGAATTCGAAGTACTCGAAGGGCTCCTGGATCTTTTCAGTGACTTCCTCGCGGCGGCCTGACATCAGCACCAAGGGGATGCCTTGGAGTTCGGGGTTTTCCTGAAGGCGCTGGAAAACTTCATAGCCGCTCATCCGGGGCAACAGGAAATCGAGCATGATTAAACTTGGCCGCTCCTGATGGATCAGGTTCAGCCCCGAAGTCCCGTCCGCAGCCTCAAGGATTTCGAAGTTGCCCTGTGGAAGCATGTCTCGGACTTTCATCCGAATCACTTTGCTGTCGTCAATGACCAGTACCTTGTGAGTTGCCAAGCGTTAACCCCTCCTAGCACAGTTCCAGTTGCAGGGCAGGCCAGGGGGCCCTGCCAAGTCGTCACCCTTCAAACCGTATCCCCCTGATCAGTAGATGCAGCGCAACCAGCCTCAATCTGCTCTCCACCTGCCTTTACCCGACCGCGAACCTAGACTGAACCCAGGCTAGGTTCGCGGTCGATCCAGGTTTCCCACTGATTTTAGTCTGTCTCTGATTGCTTAGCACAGGTTCTACACTGAGGGGACAGCGCTGGCTATCTCCGCTATGGTCCATGACTCTGACCGCAGGCAGCCTGCCCGCCTGCCTGCCTGGGTCCGCCGCCCGCTCGGCAAGGCGAGCGAGATCTCGGCCGTGCAGCAAATCATCAAGCAACGGGGCATTTATACTATCTGCGAAGAGGGACGCTGTCCGAATCGCGGTGAATGTTATGCCCAACAGACCGCCACTTTTTTGCTGATGGGTCCGACTTGCACCCGAGCCTGTGGTTTTTGCCAGGTCGACAAGGGCCATGCCCCCCAGCCCCTCGACCCTGAGGAGCCACAAAAAGTTGCGGAGTCAGTGGCGCTGTTGGGCCTGAAGTACGTAGTGCTGACCTCAGTGGCTCGCGATGATCTGCCCGACCAGGGTGCGGCTTGGTTCGCTGCGACGATCGCAGCCATCCGTGAGCGCAGCCCCGAAGCGCGAGTCGAAGTGCTGACCCCCGATTTCCGAGGCGAGCGCGCCTGCGTGGCCACGGTCGTGGCCGCTGGTCCGATCTGCTACAACCACAACCTGGAGACCGTGCGTCGCCTGCAGGGACCTGTGCGCCGGGGCGCAAAGTACGAGCGCTCGCTGGCCGTGCTCCAGCTGGTTAAGGATCTTAAGCCGGACCTAGTGACCAAGTCTGGCCTGATGGTGGGGCACGGCGAAACTTGGCAGGAACTGCTGGAGACCTTTGGCGATTTGCGCGCAGTGGGCTGCGATCGGCTGACCATCGGTCAATATCTGCGCCCTTCGCTAGCGCATCTGCCAGTGCAGCGCTACTGGCGACCCGAGGAATTTGAAGAGTTGGCGAAGCGGGCACGTGAGTTGGGCTTTGCTCAGGTGCGCTCAGGTCCGCTGGTGCGTAGTTCCTACCACGCTGCGGCGATGATTTGACGCGGCTGGCAGTCTGCTACTCTGGTCTCAACTCTCAGCGGGAAGCACAGCTATGGAAGGACCGCAACGGGACGCCAATCCTCCGCCTGCCGACCGTCTTCAGTTCCCCCACCTCAATTCCCTGCCCCCTGATAGCAGCCCGCCGCCGCTGCCTTCGCGTTTGCCTCTCTGGAGCCTGCTACTCGGTTTGGGCCTGGTCGTGGTCGGCGGGGCTGCCTGGCTGCTGACCGCCCAATCCTCTCAGCCGCCTGTGGTCTCTCAGTTACAGGAGCCTGCGGGGCTGCCAGTGAGCGTAGTGTCGGTGCAGACAGCGCAGATCCCGCGCCTAGTCGATGTGACGGGTGCCGTTACCCAGCAAGCGCCTCTGCCGGTGCGTTCCCAGATTACGGGAATGCGGATCCAGGCGGTGACGGTGGCAAGGGGAGCCAATGTTCAGGCGGGACAGGTGTTAGCTGTTCTGGATACCTCCGACTTGAGCGGGCAGTTGCAGGCCGCGAGCGCCAGCTACGAAGCCGCTCGGGCGGCGATCGCAGTCCAGCAGGGGGCTCTCGTGCAGGCCCAAGCGCAACTGACCCAAGCCCAGGCCGAGGCCGAGCGCTATCAACAATTGCTCGAAGAAGGCGCAGTTAGCCAGCAGGAAGTTCAGATTCGCGGCACGCAGACCCGCATCGCCGCTCAGCAGGTGGAGCTGGCCCGGGCCAGCATCGCCAGCACCCAGGCCAGCGCTGCTGGTGTGCTCGCCCGCGTGCGTCAGATCCAGTCGCAGCTGCAGCAGACGGCAGAGGTGCGTGCGCCCTTTCCAGGCACCGTGGTCCAAACCCTGGCCCGTCCTGGCGATCTAACTTCCGATCAGCAGATGTTCTTAGTCGCCCGGGCTGACCAGATCGAATTCAGAGCCCAGATGAACGTGCAGCAAGGGGTCGGTATTCAGCCCGGTCAACCGGCTCAGGTGCACTCCGCTGCTGCGCCAAACCTGGAATTGACGGGCCGGGTGCGGGCTGTTGGCCCCCTCGCCAATGATCCCTCCAGCTTGGCAACGGTGTTTATCAGCCTGCCGCCCAGCCCTGAACTTAAGCCGGGGATGCCGCTCGACGCTCGGATTCTGATCGGCCAGACGCAGGGCCTAGCTGTGCCGCCCAGCGCTGTGTCTGCTCAGCCGGATGGCAGCACCCAGGTGTTTGTCGTGGATAGCCAGGGTGTGGCCCACGCCAGGACCGTCAAGCTCGGACTGACCACGCCTGAAGCGGTGCAGATCAGCGAAGGCCTCAGCCCCGGTGAGCGAGTAGCCACGTCTAGCGTTAACCAGCTGAAGGACGGTGCCCGCGTCCAAGTCCTGCCCTAAGGGTAGAAGTCAGCCAACTGGCTCTTGAACTCGTGAATCAGCCGCTGCCGCAGAACCGCTGCGATCACAGTCACCTTGAGTGGTGTTGTCAGGGCTGAGACTGCACTTGCTGCCCCTGAGCAGGAACTTGTGACGCTTGGGCGGGCACCTGAAGCGCTTTAACGGGAACCTGTCGCAGCTTGGCGGCAACCTGTAATGCTTCAGCGGCAACTTGTGGCGCTTGGGCGGGCACCTGTCACAGCTTGGCGGCAACCTGTCGCGCTTAGGCGAACAAAGTTTGACAGGGGGCGGGAGTTGGCGGGCCAGCTGCTCAAGTGCGCGCGAAACCGGCTCAGATCTGGCTCAGGTCGGCTCGGGAGCGGCCATGTTCGCCCAAAGCTGGTCAATGGTCACAAAGCGGTAGCCCTGCGCCAGCAGGGGTGGCAGAATTTGCTCGGTGGTGGCGGCCACATCCGGCCCGCCGCAGGGGCCGTCATGCAGCACCAGGATCGAACCCGCGCCAGTTTGGTCTAGAACGCGCCGGGCCACCACCGGCACGCCGGGGCGCTCCCAGTCCACCGGCACCACGCTCCACATGACACTGCGATAGCCCCACTGGTCTAGGTGGTGCAGGGTTTGCGGCGTGAATAGGCCATTGGGCGGACGCACATCCCGCAGGCGCTCGGAGTCGATCTTGCAGGCCTGCTCAATGGCTGCTTGCGTCCGTAGCAGGGTCTGGCGCAGTTGCGCTGCCGACAGCCAGGCAAAAGACCGATGGTCGTAGCCGTGCAGCCCCAGCCAGTGCCCTGCCGCCGACACGGCTCGCGCCGTCTCCGGCGTCCGCGCCACCCAGGCCCCCAGCCAAAAAAAGCTCGCCTGCACGCCGTAGCGGTCGAGGACGCGCAACAGCGGCGGCGTGTACTGCGGATGGGGGCCATCGTCAAAGGTGAGGGCGATCTCACGCCGTTTGGGGTTGCCCGCCCACAGGCAGCCGGGAAAGGTCGGTTGCAATAGGCGATGCAGAAGCGGTAGGACAGGCGCAAGCATGGGTCCCATCGCCTCAATTCTGCGCGGGCTGGCTAGGGGCGAGCTGACTGGTCAGTACGCTGCGCAGACGGCGCATGACCCGCTCAGTAATATCGGTAAACAGGGCCTCGCCGCAGAGCAGACGGGTCGCGGTGTAGGTGGCGCTCTCGCGCTTCACGCCGTTCTGGTAGCACAGCCCCGGCCACTGATAGAAAAAGCGAGCCAGGTTCAGCGCTGCATCGAAGTTGGCGGCAAATTCGGCGTGGATACGTTGGCTATAGTCCTGCACCGCCTGGTTGGCCACGCAGTCGGCGGCGATCAAGCCGCTCTTGACCGCGTGCAAAATGCCATCGCCGAAGAAGGGGTTAATCAGGCCCGCCGCGTCCCCGGCCAACAGAATGCGCCCATCGCGGCTGTGCAACCGCTCCTTGCCGTTCCAGATCGGTAGGGGATGGGCATGGAAGCGCAACTGCTCCCGCTCGTAAGGCACCTGCATCAGGTCGAGATAGTTGAAGATCGCCCCTTGCAGTTGTTGGCGCAGCCCCGTATCGCCGCGTGGGTTGTTGCGACGGGGCCGGAAGACGCCCGCGCCGACATTCAGGTGGTCGCCCTTAGGGAAAATCCAGGCATAGCCGCGCTGGACCGCCCCATATTCGAGATGCACCACCTCCGGGCGCAGGTCTGGGTGCCCCTCGCCCCAGCGGTGCGGCTGCTCGACTTCCATGGCAATCGCCAGTGGCCGGTCTTGGCGCAGGTTGGCAACCTTGGCGGTCACGCCGTTGGCTCCATCGGCTCCGATGATGTGTCGGGCACGGGCGACAAAGCTGTGATCTTTGCTGCCCGTGCTTTGGGCGCGCACGGTGACGCCGTCTGATTCCACCTCTAGGCTACGGATGCTGAGGCCATCGCGCAGCTCGGCCCCGGCCTGTGCGGCTCGCTGAGCCAGGGCATTGTCAAACACCGAGCGTTGGACCATCCACAGCGAGAGTTCGCGTGCGACCTCCGGCGGGCTCAGGGGCGCGAGGTAGGCATCCTCAAACTGAAAGGTGTGGCGCATGTAGCGCACCTTGGCCTCTACGAAGGCGTCGGGGACCAGATCGCGCAAGACCTCGTGCATGACCATGGGCATACCGCCGCCGCAGGTTTTGTGGCGAGGCAGGCTTTGCTTCTCTAGCAGGGCCACTTTGAGTCCGGCCTGGGCCGCTGCTGCTGCCGCTGTGGCACCCGCCGGACCCGCCCCGCAGACAATGACGTCGTAATCCACCACGGTCGCTCTCTCGCTTCAGGACTGGCGCAAATGGCCCTCATTCTAGCAAGCACGCTGCTGGCGCTCGGCCAAGCCCGGTCCCAGGGCGAATCGCTAGAGGCTATCTGGATCGACTCCTAGCTCTCTGAGCTTGGCTGCCAGGCGTTCGGCTCGTTGTTGGGCCAGCTCTTTTTGCTGCCGCTCGCCCTCGGCGGCGGTGGGCACTCGCTGCCCATCTGGCGAGAAGAAGCGCAGCTGGTTCGCATCGACCCCCAACAGCTCTAGCTGCTGACTCCAGACCTCGGTCGGTGTCTGCGGTGCTATTGGAGAGAATTTCGACAATGACATGGGGGTACTGCCCTCCCTCCTGCCAAACCACCCAGCTCTTGCGGGGTTTGCGCTCTGTGCCCAGAACCACAAAAAAATCGGGTCCCCGAAAGTCCTCAGATTTGCGCTGACGGGGGCTGTAGTAGAGGGTCAGGTTGCCAGAGGCGTAGAAGTCTTGGCGGTCCTGCCACCACCCGTGCAGACAGTCGAGCAGCAGAGTTAGCTGCTGCAAATGTAGATCACTTTCCAAGGGCGGTTCGTCACTCAGCAGATCGCCGGGCGGAAAGACAATTGCTTCCGGCTTGGCTTCGGAGGGGTCTAGATCCTTGGCAAGGGACATGCTGGTTTTGCCTGAAAGGGTTGGATCTAGTTGCGCTGAGTTTAGCGGGTTTGCGGGATCGCGTTGGGTGCTTGGGGCGTGGGCTCGATTCGACGAAATTGGTAGGGGCCTGCGGTTGCCCCCCAAACTTGTTGGCCGGTCGCGTCAAATCCCCGGTCCCAGGACTCTAAGCCGGCTGGCGATAACACGACCTCGGAGGTGACTCGGGTCGCGTCTCTGAAGTGATTGGCACAACCAGTCGCTGGCGTGCCGCCGACGTAATTCTCAGCGGCGCGTCTGAGCAACACGCTGCAATTGGACTGGCCGATCGCACTCATGCTGACCAGCCGAGTTGCTTCTGGCCGAGTGCAAAAACCAATCAGGGTTCGTGGAGCGGCGGGCTCAAACACAGCAGACTCAACCCTGAGACGGTCGGCACTGGGTGCAATGCGCAAAAATCGCTGGCGATAAGGCTGGGCCAGGTTCTGGGACAGGGCCTGTTCCTGATAGAGAAACGTAACCGGGGAGCCATGGACCGAGGCAGGCGCGTCCTCGACCGTGACCCGACAGATCGTCAAGCGGACGTCCCGATAAGCGGCATTGCGTATTGCCTGCGCCGAAGAGTCCATGATGCCAATCAAGCGCGAGACCACTTCCTGGGTTTGGCGCTCGATTGGCAACTGGGCCTGGGCGCTGGGGCCAAGGGCCAGCAGACAGACGCTCAGCAAACAGACCAGACCCAAACTTCTTTGGCGCAGTGGGTCGTAGCGGGGCATGGTGCTTCCCTCTCCTGCTGTTTTGCCTTCCCTGAATTCCATATTATGAAACTGGAAGCTCCCGACCCAGGAAGCCATGAGTGCCGCACCGGCTCGCCAGCTCGCCACAGGCTCCCGGTCAACCGCCACGACGCCTCGCCAGATCTCTGCGAGCCCCCGCTGAAGCGCCGCACCGGCTCGCCAGCCTGCCGCACCCGCTCGCTCCATTGCGACATAGGCTCGCCAAAGCTCTGCAAGCTGCCGCTGAAGCCTTGCAACCGCTCGCCCCCTCACTGCACCGGCTCGCCGCTCCGCTGCACAGCGAGTGTCGGTCAGTGCGCTTCAATGGGGAGACGGTTCATGCCGCGCGGCTTGTCTCCCCCTTCACTGAGGTTGCATTATGACGGCTTTCTCTC
>JANNOU010000208.1:0-2754 GCA_031399305.1 Leptolyngbya sp. SOY_34_metabat_272 | reverse complement strand
TCAGAACACCTCGTGCCCAAACCTGCAGACATCGGCAGCAAACGCCTGATTAGCCTCGCCCCAGACGCCTGGGTGCAGTGGGTCACTCAACAACCAGACGCCATCGCGCAGGATATTCTGACTTCCGAATTTCAGTGGATTAGCCGGGAAAGCGATGTCCTGGTCCGAGCTTCCAGCCTCCAACACGGCGAATTTCTGGTCCTGAATGAAGTGCAACTGCGCTACACCCAAGCCATGCCGCTGCGCATGAGAGCCTATGCAGGACTCGCCGAAGAGCGTTATCGCCTACCCATCTATCCCGTCCTGATCAACATCCTGCCACCCGCTGCCACGGTGACCATCGCCAGCCGCTATCAAAGCGAGTTCTTGGGATTGCAGGCTCGGCAGGATTACCGGGTGATCAACCTTTGGGAAGTAGAGGCGGAGCTTGCGTTTGCCCAGCCCCTGCCCTCGTTGCTGCCATTCGTCCCCATCCTGCGCGGTGGCGCTGACCAGCCGACCGTGCAACGGGCCTTACAAAACCTCAGGGCTGACCCGCAGCTGAGTGAATTGGAACCATTGCTAGCCTTCTTTGCTAGCTTTGTGCTAAGTATTCCTGTCGTTCAACAGATCATGAGGTGGGATATGACAGTGCTGCGAGAATCACCCTGGTATCAAGAGATTTTGCAAGAAGGGCTGCAGCGCGGAACCCAGCAAGGTCTTGAACAAGGTCTTGAGCAAGGTCTTGAGCAAGGTCTTGAACAAGGTCTCCGGCAGGGAGCCCAGCGTCAGCTCCTACGCGCGCTTCAGAACCGCTTCGGTGACGTGCCAGCAGCAGTGGCAGCAACTCTGCGGAGACTGCAGGTAGAGCAGTTGGAGGATTTGATGGATGTGGCATTGAGTGTGAATTCTCTCGATGAGTTCGTCCGCTCCCAACTTTTCCAGTCCATTCAGTAATTTGCAGAGGGTGCGGCTTGGGCTCCAAGCGCCGCTCCTCAAGCAGGCCCAGCCAAGGTGCAAGATAGAGAGAGTTTCGGCTTCAAACCTGTGGTGATGGTTACGCTTTCCCCTTCTCTCAAAGCTCGCCTGGCTGAGCCGCTGAACATTGGTGGCTTTGAGGTGGGTAGCCGGGTGTTGCAGTCGCCGCTCTCGGGGGTGACCGACAAGGTCTTCCGCCGTCTGGTGCGTCGCTATTCGCCGCAGTCGCTGATGTACACCGAGATGGTCAATGCGACGGGCCTGCACTATGTCAAGCAGCTGCCCAAGATCATGGAGGTGGACCGTAACGAGACGCCGATTGGCATTCAGCTCTTCGACTGCCGCCCGGACTTCTTGGCGGAGGCGGCGCAAATGGCGGTGGCAGAAGGGGCCGACTTGGTGGACATCAACATGGGCTGTCCGGTGAATAAGATCACCAAGAATGGCGGCGGCTCCTCGTTACTGCGGCAGCCGCAGCTGGCTGAGGCGATTGTGCGCTCGGTGGTGGCGGCGGTGAAGGTGCCGGTCACGGTCAAAACTCGGCTGGGCTGGTGCGATTCGGAGATCAATATTCTGGAGTTTGCCCGCCGCATGCAGGATGCGGGGGCGCAGCTGATCACGATTCACGGACGCACTCGTGCCCAGGGCTATAACGGCCCGGCGAAGTGGCACTGGATCGGTCGGGTTAAGGAAGTGCTCTCGATTCCGGTGATCGCCAATGGCGATATGTTTTCGGTGGAAGCGGCGGTGCGCTGTCTGGAGGAAACGGGGGCGGATGGCGTGATGTGTTCGCGGGGGACGCTGGGCTATCCGTTTCTGGCGGGCGAGGTCGACCATTTTCTCAGGACTGGCGAAGCCAAGGCGTTGCCCACGGTTGTGGAGCGCTTGGAATGCGCTCGCGAGCACCTCTGGGCTTTGTGGGAGTACAAGGGGGTGCGGGGCGTGCGGCAAGCGCGTAAGCACTTGACCTGGTATGCCAAGGGATTCAGCGGGGCGGCGGAGCTGCGGGGCAAACTCTGCCGGATTGAGACGGTGCAGGAAGGCTCGGACTTGCTGGAGCAGGCGATGGCCCGAATTCGGGCTGAGGGCGTAACCTTGGAGCCTGAGGAGCTGGAACTACCGGCGCTGGTTTGAGCGATAGAGCCCGATGGGGGCGCAACAGCCGTGCGCCCCAAGGGTTGCAGGGAGCCGGTGAATGGGTCTCAGGCGACGGTTGGGGTTTTGGCTTTGCGGGCGGGGCGTTTACGTTCGCTTTTGCGCACGCCGCCTGCCATTTCGTATTCGTGGCTGTCTTTGCCGTATTTGGAGGCGACGCCGAGCAGCATGTGTTCGGTGAGGCTGCCTAGGGATTTTTCGGCTTCGAGCAGCTCGTTGTAGGCGGCATCGACGGTGGAGAGCAGGGTGTTGTAGGTTTCTAGCTTGCTGCGGGCCTTGTCGACGGCGGTGGTGAAGCTGTCTAGGGTGAGTGAGTTGCCGAGGTCTAGCTGAGTATCGATGGATCTTAAGCCAGCGACTCGACGCTCGGCTTTGTCTAGGGCGGCGGAACTGCGTTTCTGTCGAGACATAACGGATGCTCCCTGATGAAGATTGAGTTGACAAACGCCAGGTTAGACAAGGCAGGGGCGACTAACCCCAGGGTTTTCTAGGAAAAGTGGGGCGCTTGGCTGAGTGTGGGCTTGGGATTCTCGGTGGATCTGCTGGCGTTGTTTGGTTTGGCTGACCCGAAATCGAGAAATGGGTAAGCGAAATCGAGTAATGGGTAAGTGAAATCGAGAAACGGGTAAGCAAAATCAAGCA
>JANNOU010000158.1:0-3770 GCA_031399305.1 Leptolyngbya sp. SOY_34_metabat_272 | reverse complement strand
GTCGTTAAACCTGGCGACCGGGTGCTGCTCAAACCCAACCTGCTCACCGGCTCTCGCCCTGGTAGAGAATGCACCACCCGACCTGAAATTGTCCACTGCGTGGCTCAGCTAGTGCGCGAGTGCGGCGGCAAGCCGTTCCTGGGAGACAGCCCCGCCTTTGGCACTGCCCGAGGCGTCGCTCGCAAGAGCGGCTTGCTGACCGTTGCTAATGCTTTAGACCTGCCAATCGTCGAGTTTCATGGGCAGCGCTATCAGGCGGTCAGTGATAGCTTGAACCACCTGCGCCTGAGCAAAGAAGCAATGGATGCAGACGTGGTGATCAACCTGCCCAAGCTCAAGTCGCACAGCCAACTCACTTTGACCTTAGGTGTTAAGAACCTGTTCGGCTGTGTTCCCGGCAAAATGAAAGCTTGGTGGCACCTGGAAGCGGGTAAAGACAGCGTCCGCTTTGCCGAGATGCTGGTTGCCACTGCCCGCACCATCGCTCCAGGCCTCACGATTCTCGACGGCATTATGGCTCATCAGGGCAACGGTCCCAGCAACGGCGAACCTCGCTCTCTGGGGTTGCTAGGGGCCTCACGCGATGTGTTTGCATTAGATCGGGTATTTACTGAAATTCTCTCGGTTGAGCCGCAGCAGGTACCTACAGTAGCGGCCTCAATGCGCTTGGGGCTCTGTCCTCCGGATCTGACCCAGATTCAGTTGGTTGGTCCGACCTTGGCAGCCGTACAAGTCGTGGATTGGCAGCTGCCCTCTCAAATGACGCCAATCGACTTCGGCCTACCCCGCGTTCTGAAGTCAACATTTCGGCAGCTTTATATCCGCTTGATCCAAGAGCCGATGAGCGCTTACGACGGGCGAAATTCCTAAGCAATCAGCCGAGGCAGACGTCCTAGGCGGTGGAAAATCTGGGAACACACAGACCGACACAAAACAAACCATCACATCAATAAGAGCGCACAACCCTTCATACCCGTCAGTGGCTAACCGGTTCAGCGAAGGTCGGCAGAGTTGCGCAGCCGAATTAGCTGACGCCGCATGCTGGGAGCCGCCTTAGTTTCGTCAATCTCCTGGACGCTCGCGTGGGTATGCCCGTACTCCAAATATTCATCGGGGCCACAGGTCAGAGCATCCAACAGCATCTCCAGCAATTGCTCGCGATCATTCAAAGCCCCCCGCTCTTCAATTAAGCGAAATTTGAGCTGAATCTCACACTCATAGATGGCAACATCTGGATCTTCAGAAGGCTGTTGCAGCGGTTTGTAACTCATAACAGAAGCAATCCTACACGATGCGGTAGCGGGTTGAGTGGGAGCATTGACGCAGGCTCGTAAGACCCAGGGATCACGGGCTGAACCTAGGCTACCCCGGCCTAAAGCTTTTTGGTTCAGCAACTTGGCTGAAAGCCGTAGTTCTGAAATTGAGGGGTGTGTACGGACGTAGATGCATCTTTATTTATCCTTCATAAACTGCCCAGAGAAGCAACTCTGGAGCCCACCATTTCCTATCTAGTCGATTATTGTTTTTCTCGGTTGTAACGTGCATGAAGTGTTGATGAGTGTTCGCATTATCACTTCATAGGTCCTTTATACGTCAGACAAACTGCGTGTTATTACCTGTAATAAAGAGCACTGACAAATTATCAAACCGACAAGAGGGGGAACAACACTCTAGGTTTAGGCTGAAGAAAGATGCCAAGAGGTCTACACGCAGTGATGAAAGTAACTGAGTTTCTCCATGTCGCTATTCTGGTAACCGATCTGGAGCGAGCCAGGGGGTTTTACGGTGGCATCCTGGGCCTGCAGCCTGTGGCGCGGGACCTCAAATTCCCTGGAGCCTGGTATCAAATTGGTCAGCAGCAGATCCACTTGATCGTGAGCGATGGGGTGCCTACGCAGTCCCTGGCCGCAAAATGGGGTCGCAATCATCACCTAGCTCTAGCCGTGGCCGATCTGGAGGTTGCCCATGCTACTCTCACCGCTCACGGCTATTCAAGCCAGATGAGCGCGTCGGGGCGGCAGGCTCTGTTTACCCAGGATCCTGATGGCAATGTGATCGAGCTAGGGGAGGTGGGCTGATGGCCAGCCTGTTGCGTGACTGGAGCTATCGTCATCAATGGCTCTATGACGGGGTCTCGCGTCTGGCAGCGCTCAGCGTTGGCGGCGAGGCCCGCTTCCGGCAACTGGCATTATCGGATCTGGCGATCAGACCGGACACAGCTGTGCTAGATCTATGCTGCGGCAGTGGTCAGACAACTCGCTTTTTGGTGAGACGCTCTCGACAGGTGACAGGCCTAGACGCCTCACCCCGTTCCCTGGATCGTGCCCGGCGCAACGTGCCCCAGGCGACCTATGTGGAAGCCTTTGCCGAGGCAATGCCCTTCCCGGACGCACAGTTTGACCTAGTGCATACCAGCGTGGCGCTACATGAGATGGAGCCGGACCAGCTGCGGCAGATTCTCAAAGAAGCCTGCCGTGTCCTCAAGTCAGGCGGGATCTTCGCAACCATAGATTTTCACCGACCCCGCCAGCCGCTCCTGTGGCCGGGGCTAGCCCTGTTCCTCATCCTGTTCGAAACCCAAACCGCCTGGCAGCTGTTGGAGACAGACCTAGCCGCTCTGTTGCCGGAAGTCGGCTTCAGCGTCATCCGGCACAGCCTACATGCGGGGGGTAGCTTGCAGGTGCTTCAGGCTTGCAAAGCATAACCCCCACCCAAAGGCGAGGGTTGGCGCTGAGGTCAACCTCAGGAGCTCACCGGCTAGAGCTGGGGAACGTATTGCTCTTTCTCAGGAACGTCTGCGTATTCGGAGACGATCTGACGGAACTGTTGGCCGTCAATCGTCTCACGCTCGACCAAGATGTCCACCAAGCGGTCGATCACCTCGCGATGATCGCGCATGATGCGGCGGGCGTGGTCGTAGCAGTGCTGAACGATCTGTCGCACCTGGGCGTCGATGCGGGCCGAGATCTCCTCGGAGTATTCCGAGCGGGACATCAGGTCGCGCCCCAAAAACACCTCGCTCTGCTGGCTCTCTAACGACAGCGGTCCCAGGTCGGACATGCCAAAGCGGGTCACCATTTGGCGGGCCATGCCGGTCACCTGTTGCAAGTCGTTGCCTGCGCCGGTGGTGACTTCCGCATCGCCGAAGATCACTTCTTCTGCGGCTCGTCCGCCAAGGGCACCGGTGATCCGGGCCAAAATCTGGGAGCGAGAGATCAGAGACTGATCATCTGAAGGAGTAAACCAGGTGAGCCCCTGCGCTTGCCCCCGAGGGATCAGGGTGACCTTTTGCACAGGGTCGTGTTCTTTAACCAGAGTGCCAACGATGGCGTGTCCGATCTCGTGATAGGCGATCAGCCGCTTGCTCTTGCTGTCCACCAGGGGCGTGCCCTCTAGGCCAGCGATCACGCGGTCAATAGCATCGTCCACCTCCAGCATGGTCATCGCCTCTTTGCGGCGGCGGGCGGTCAGGATCGCCGCCTCGTTTAGCAAGTTCGCGAGGTCAGCGCCCGTAAATCCAGGCGTGCGGCGAGCGATGGTATCCAGGGAGATCTCATCCGAGAGCTTCTTGTTGCGGGCGTGAACCCGTAGCACCTCTAAGCGCCCCTTGATGTCGGGACGGTCCACGGTCACCTGGCGGTCGAAGCGTCCGGGCCTCAATAGGGCACTGTCGAGCACATCCGGTCGGTTGGTCGCCGCGATGATGATGATCCCCGTGTTCCCCTCAAATCCGTCCATCTCCGTCAGCAGCTGGTTCAGCGTCTGCTCTC
>JANNOU010000153.1:0-13474 GCA_031399305.1 Leptolyngbya sp. SOY_34_metabat_272 | reverse complement strand
AACTTGCAACAGCAAGCGGTGCCGTTTACTTGCCATCTGTTTGGCGCTTACGGTGCGGGCTACGCTCAGCGCTTTAACGACTACCAAAATCGTATTCAGCAAGCTGGGCTCGCTCAGCAAGTTTTTCTCTCCAAGGATCTGAAGTTCTCTGATGGCTCCCTGTCCCAGTACCTGAGCGAAAACTGCGACTTGGCGCTGGGCATTTTTGGTGACAATGAGCGGGCGCGCAGCACCGCAGCACCGAATAAGCTGATTGAAGCGTTATCCATGGGGATTCCCACGCTGACCATGAATTCTCCAGGCTTAAAAGAATTCTTTGACCCGGAGCTGGATTTCTGGACCTGTGAACCTTCAGCGGAGTCTCTGACTACTGCACTCCTGGCCATTCTCAACGGGACGGCTCAGCCAATCGATTGGGAATGCACGCGGCAGAAAGTTTTACAGACGTTCAGCCTGGCTCGATATCAGGAGGCTATTAGCAAGATTTTAAATGAAGTTGAGAGCGAGTTCCTAGCCGCGAAAAACTCGCACGATTGAATTTGATCTCTCTGTTTCTTGGTCAATCGCCTATTAGGAGAGAACTTTAGTGATTTCCTGATCTCAAATCCCAAATTTCCCTTACCTGACTGCTCTGCGCCCTTGCCAGTGGACGAAAAACTTAATCGTCTTCGCAGCCCCGCTGTTTGCCGCACGTTTCGACTTGTCGACTGCCTTAATGACCTCGTAGACATCGAGTCAGACCGTCGCCACCCTGTGAAGTGTAAGCGCCCGATCGCGGCGGGACTAGTCAGTGTGCCCATTGCGATTGGCATGGCTGGGGTGTTGCTGGGGGGAGCTTTGGTCATCGCCTGGCTGCGCTCACCGGCTTCGGGCGCGGCAATCGCAGGCTATGCGCTGTTACAAATTGCCTACAATCTACGCTTGAAGCGCACCGTGATCTTGGATGTTGCCGCGATTGCCACCGGCTTTGTGCTTCGAGCCTATGGAGGTGCGGCGGCTAATAACATTGTCCTATCTTCCTGGTTTGTGCTGTGTACAGGGATGCTGGCTTTGTTTCTGGGAATTGAGAAGCGCAAGGCTGAGCTGCGACTGCTTGAAATTAAGGGCGGCAAAACCCGCTCCGTCCTCAAGCGCTACTCGACGACTCTGCTCACTCGGATGGAGAATGTTGCGACGACCGGCGTGATTATGACCTATGCGCTCTGGAGTTCTGGTCCTCAAGTTGAGGGGGCGTCTACGCCCTGGATGCTGGTCACGCTGCCCTTTGTTCTGTATGGCGTTTTCCGCTATCAGTTGCTCAGTGATCCGAAGGAAATTGCGCGCAGGCGAGATGAGCTGGGACACGAACTCGGCGGTCAGAGCGAGCGACCTGAGGAGGTCTTGCTGCACGATTTGCCAACCCTATTCACTGTGTTGGGATGGGGATTCACGACTTTTGCGATCCTGCTACTCAAGAGCCAGGGGCGAATCTAGTCGAAAGCCAGTGCCCGCCCCTAGAACCTGGGGAGGATGATCTCGGGCATAGGGGGGTTGCCCCCAAACCTAGGGTGAATGCCTACAAGTTTGAGGAGGATGGCTACAAGTTTGAGGGGGATGCCTACAAGTGTAGGGTGGCTGCCTGCAAGCGTGAGGAGAATAGCTACAGGTTTGAGGGGAATGTCTACAAACCCAGGGTGAATGCCTGCAGGCTTAGGGGGAGCGCGAAAGTTGTCAGCAGGCTTGCCACGATTGTCAGTAACTTCCCTAGGTTGGTCAGCGCTTTTGCAAGCAGTCTATTTAAACGCTGAAACTAACTGCAATGGTAATGCAGCGGCTGTACTCACGCTCACGAGGCAAGCTCTGACTATGCCAAGCGAGCTATCACCGCGCAAGCTGAGCGCTGGCAAGGTCAAGGGGCTACCGATTCGAGACGAGACGGCTCAGTTGAATCGCCTCTGCTTAAGAGACTTTGGCAAACGCAATCGCAGAAATGCCACTCAACATCAGGCCAATGCCAAGCCACTGCTCGATCGCAATTTTCTCTCGTAAGAACAATGCTCCCGCCAGGCTGGTTGCCACAACCGTTAGGCCAATCACCACTGGATAGACGATTGACAGGTTGAACTTGCCTAGCACGGCAATATAGAACACAGTACTCAAGCAATACGTCAGCAGACCGCCAAGCAAGTAAAAGTTCAGAAAGCTTTGCCCAGATCCCAGCTTCAGAAGCATCTGAGCAATCGTATTTAAGATTGCTGTGATTAGGAGTAGCAAGACAAAGAAGAGATTGTTTAACATAAATCGTCTACCGGGATTGAGAAGATCGTCTCTGAGCATGACCGTCAGTGGGGCAAATCAAGCTGCCAAAGCTCGTATTCATCAGGGTAGGGCCTGTGGATCCAGGGTCCCAAGATCCGTTCCCACCAACGAGCTGGATGGGGCAGAGAGGCAACTTGGACACTGGAACAACCTGCAATCCAAGCCCCAATGATGTCTGTATGCAGACTATCACCAATCACGACAACTTGACGCGATTTGAGTTGCATGTGAACCAATGCCTTACGGAAGGCATTAGGCAAGGGCTTATGGGCAGGGCTGATGGCTGGAATGTCCAGGCGGTGAGCCCAGACTCTCAGGCGATGCCGACGCTTGCCGTTGGAAAGAATAAAGAATTTAAGTCCTTCCGACTTCGCAAGTTGTATCCAAGTCTCAGCCCCCGGTGATAAATAACGATCGTCCTCGGATACAACAGTATTGTCAATATCGAGGATCATGCCTTGAATGCCTGCTGCTCTCGGCAAAGCGAGATCGATAGAAGCAACCGTCACAGCTCGTACATGAAAACCCACTGAGTCTATGCCCGGTTAATCAATCAACCTACTGGCTTAGACCAACACATCAATGTTCTCTCGAAGCAGCGGTGAACGCCTGGCAACAAACCATCGAGCAGCTAATAGTACACCCAATAGCAGAGTTGCGCCGAAGAACCAATGAGATATGAACACTTTGAAAATCAAAAACTTCAGAATGGGATGATCGGGCTTGAAATATCCCATCCCCGCGATTACCGGGGGCGAAACCAAAAAAGCGCCCAACGCCACTAAGCCAAACCAGGATCTTCCCACCGGAACCGCGAGCTTGCCACCTAAATATAAAGCCAAAGGGAGCAGTAAAAACAGATAATAGTGCGTCCAAGAAATGGGACTGATCAGGAGTGACAGACAGAGGACAGCAGAAAACTCCAGGTTCTCCGCTTCTGGAGTCGTAGGAGCTTTTGAACGCCAGCAAACCCAGATTACACTACCCATCAGTAGAGCGAGCGAGACATACCGGGCCAGCTTAAAATCCCAATTGACCGGCACCGGCCACCAGTTATTCAAGGCGCTGTCAGTCAGCAGGCGGATCAGGAAACCGTCTACAGATTGAACATTGTAGGCCGCGATTGGCTTGCCCGCAGAATCTTGAATGCACTGCTGAAACCAGGTGACGTGGAGATCGACCCCAAACAAAAGCACAGATGCACCGACAATTGCGAGCAGCGCCGCACCCAATCCTGCCACGACTCGCCACCGGCCTCTCGCGACGTAATAAAAGCCCAGCAGGAACAGGGGAATTTTGATCAAAGCCGCAAACGCTAATATTGCTCCCAACCAGATCTCACGCTTGGACCGAATCCAGAAAACTGCTGCGATTAGCAGCAGCAATACAAAATGAGTCGTGTTTCCCTCTTTGATACTGTGATATAGAGGACCGTTTAGCAGAAAGAGCGCTGCTAACACCGTCCGCTTCCACCCAGAAATTCGAGTGAATTTGAGCAGCAGAAAATAAGCAGCAATCACCCCAACCAGGCTCAACGCCAGCAATAAAAGATCGGCATTGAACTGAGAAAGCAGAGAAAAAGGGACGAACAGATAGGCCAGGATTGGGATATTGACAAAACCTCGACCTTGGGTCCCTACATAATCAACCCAATTGTATAGGTTAGATGGATCCTGTAAAATCAGCCGACCAGCGGGATAATAGGCTTTATTAAAATCCGAGAACAGTAGTCTATGAGGGGGTTCAGAGACAAGCCACATGAATCCAATTGCAACCACAGCAAGCCCCCCATACAGCCCCCAGCGCCAGCGTTGTTTCAGCAATCGCTGGCCGACAGTTTCTAGACCAACTGCGCCTAAAACCAGAAAAGCATAAATGACATAAATTAGAAGCAGATGCAGAGTTCTCACGTAAAACCTCTCAAAATTTGAAAAATTTGGCTCTCACAATCTCATCTGGGATGACCAATCTCAACTGGAATTAAGGAAAAAAGCGCCTTGAAATTAGGCGTTGATCTGCTCTCTAGACCAGTGATTTGAAGGGTCTCGAGGCGCTAAGATTCGATACTTGACGTTTCCCCACATCCGACCCAGATGGTAGCTAAACCGCCAAAGCCAGCCGACCCGCTTTTCCGAGTGAAAAATTTGCAGTAAGCTACGCGTTAGATCGAGCCAAGATCTCGCCTCTACCTGCCACAAGAGCTTGGGCATTCCCAGAGGACGATACTTTTTATACATAAAAACGTTGTACTCACCCCACAGGTAAGCCTGCCAACACATAGCCGATAGACTATCCCGGAAGCGATAATGCACTAGCGCATCAGGCACAAAGCGAAGATGGGTCCCGGCCAGTTGGATCCGCCAGCAATAGTCTGTGTCTTGAGTGCGCAGCAGGTCCTCATCGAAGCCGCCGACCGCAAGATGAACAACCCGTTTGACCCCGATATTACAGCCCGCAGCATGAGGCAGAAATGGCGGATACCGATACTCTTGTAGCCCACACTGTTGCGGGCAGGTACGCGACCGGATGGCCCAGGCTTCGTTGAGTTTCTCCGCGTCCAGGCGACCAGCGACAAAATCGTGCGTAACCAGCGCTTCGCCCATCGTGGCTACCCAGCCTGGTGCAACCTCATCGTCTGCGTCACAGAAGGCTAAGCTTTCGCCAAAGGCCTGCCGGGCAGCTACGTTGAGCGCATGGGCTCGCCCACGCTTATCCGAAGAATCGAAAACGCGCAGGTTCGGAAAGCGGTCTCGATACTGCGACACGACGGCTAGCAAGTGATCCGTTGAGCCGTTGTCAGAAATGATCACTTCCCAAGGTTCAGACCATTCCTGATCGCTCAGTGCTTTGAGTTGAACGGTAATTGTGCCCGCTGCATTCAGGCAAGGAATAATCACGCTTAGCTTCATGACCCATCCTTTGGTAGTTCCCTCAGCGGGATCTGAGCAAATCCCTGGAAGTCCATTGGCGGCTGGTTAAGATGGGTCACTGATGGGTGCATAAAGCCCCTTAAACGACCCCCTAATATCTGCTCAGGCTGCCTGACCTCCGCGTTTTTGCGAGATCTTGTTGAGCAATATAAGGGAATCTACGCAGGCAGGTCGTAAAGATTGAGTGAAGAGGCTTCAGGGCTTGTGTAAAGACTCACCAGCTTTGGGAAATTGCATCCGGGTCCGTCGCTGAGCCCAAGGCATCGAAGCGCGGGTTTTTAGCGGAACATGCTACTGACCGAGCAGTCTTCATGAATGCGCCAGATTGTCTCGCCCAGGATGTTGGCTGTTGAGAGTACTTTGAGCTGGGGAAAGCGTTTCTCTTCGGGCAAGGGAATGGTGTTGGTCACAATCACCTCCTCAAACAGGCCACCGCTCAGGCGCTCTATCGCAGGTGGCGAAAAGACTGCATGGGTCGCGCAAGCGTAAACCTGGCGAGCGCCCTCCTCACGCAGAATTTTGGCGGCCTCCAGAATCGTGCCGGCGGTGTCGATCATGTCGTCCACGAGAACTGCCGTTTTACCTGCGACCTCGCCGATGACGTTCATCACCTCTGCCACGTTGTGTGCCTGGCGGCGCTTGTCGATGATCGCCAGTGGCGCGTCGTTCAGCTTTTTAGCAAAGGCCCGCGCCCGCGCCACGCCGCCGACATCGGGGGAGACGACCACCAGATCCCCTAATTGCTTGCCCATCAAATAGTCGAGCAAGACCGGAGAGGCGTAGACGTGATCGAGCGGAATGTCAAAATAGCCCTGAATCTGTGC
This sequence comes from Leptolyngbya sp. SOY_34_metabat_272, assembly GCA_031399305.1. Classification (GTDB taxonomy): domain Bacteria; phylum Cyanobacteriota; class Cyanobacteriia; order FACHB-261; family FACHB-261; genus FACHB-261. Next base: position 7,422 of record JANNOU010000153.1, on the reverse strand, counting down.
CGAATGCAGGTCCATTGCCAGCACGCGGCTAGCTCCCGCCTGGACAATCAGATTGGCGATCAGTTTGGCGGTAATTGACTCACGCCCAGCGGTTTTGCGGTCGGCGCGGGCGTAGCCATAGTAGGGCATCACAGCGGTGATCTGGCGGGCCGAAGCGCGACGGCAGGCATCGACCATGATCAACAGTTCCATCAGGTGATCGTTCACCGGCTGGCAGGTGGGTTGGATCAAATAGACATCGCAACCCCGGATCGATTCTTGAATTTGGATATAAAGCTCACCATCCGCAAACCGCTTGCGCACCATCGGTCCTAGGTCCATGCCTAGGTAGCGAGCGACCTCTTGAGCGAGCGGCGTATTGGCAGAGCCAGAGAACAGACGGAGACGGTTATCTTCAGAAAGCGGCGACAAAGTTGGCTGAAGCGTCAGCGCTGCGGAACGAGTCACAGTAAGCTCCCAGGGTCTATTCATGGCGATCCTAGCACTCTCAGCTTTCGATTGATTCTTCCAAGCAACGGATAGCTTTCCGGAGCCACTGCGCAGAAGAACGGGTGATTCTGATGCAGTCTAATTCTGTGCGCCTAAAGTTTCTAAAACTGGGTATCGAACACGCTTAGCCAAGCAGTGATGCAAATCTCGTCTAGGGTTGAATTGAACTGCAAACGGCTCAGCGACTGTTCTGCGTTGATTGCGCGCAAGCGTCGGTTCAGTATTAGCGAGGCGGGCGACGCTTCTGCAAAAACTCGGGGATGTCGAGTGAGCCAGAGCCACCGCCGCCGATCGGCTTCGGCGGTTCTGGGGTCGGTAATGGCGAGACCACCGGTCGTCGAGGCGGTGTGGGAGGCGCGCTAACCGCGTGAGGCCGGGCCGCCATAGGAGCGGCCTGGGTGGCAAACCCCGTGGCAATCACCGTGATCCGAACTTCCCCCTGTAGTTTGTCGTCGATCACCGCGCCGAAAATAATGTTGGCGTTGGGATCGACAACCTCGTAAATCGTCTCCGCTGCAGCATTGACCTCGTGCAGCGTTAGGTCGCTGCCGCCAGTGATGTTGAACACGACGCCGCTCGCCCCCTCAATCGAAGACTCCAGCAGCGGTGAGGAAATTGCCGTCATCGCCGCTTCGCGAGCCCGAGACTTGCCCGAGCCCATGCCGATGCCCATCAGCGCTGAGCCTGCATCGGCCATCACCGCCCGCACATCGGCAAAGTCCACGTTCACCAAGCCCGGAATGGTAATGATGTCAGAGATACCTTGAACCCCCTGGCGCAGAATGTCATCGGCAACGCGAAAGGCTTCTTGAACTGGCGTCTGCTCGGAGATCACCGACAGCAGCTTGTCATTGGGAATGATGATCAGCGTATCGACCCGGCTCTGGAGAGCTTCGATTCCCAGCTCCGCCTGGCTGGTGCGACGACGGCCCTCAAAGGTGAAGGGCCGAGTCACCACGCCGACTGTTAGGGCTCCGATTTCCTTCGCCACCTCGGCTACGATAGGAGCCGCCCCGGTGCCGGTGCCGCCGCCCATGCCCGCTGTTATAAACACCAAATCCGCGCCCTCTAGGGCCGCAGCGATCTCGTCGCGTGATTCTTCCGCCGCTTTCTGACCGATGGCCGGGTTGCCGCCTGCGCCAAGACCCCGGGTCAGCTTCTGGCCCAACTGCAAACGACGAGGGGCTTCCGAACCGGCCAGCGCCTGAGCATCGGTGTTGATTGCCCAGAAATCGATGCCTGTGACTGAGCTAGCGATCATGCGGTTCACTGCATTGCCGCCGCCACCACCCACGCCAATCACCTTAATTCGGGCAATGCTGCTGGGCACGATGTTATCGACCTTAGACCCTCCCACAGGACCCAGCTTGGGCTCCTGCGAGTTGCCCGCGTAGGTTCCAGCATGGTTGACCGAATTGCTAGCCTGAGAAAAAGCGTCGTTTGCCATTGAAAGACCTAGCCTTGAGGAACCTAATGTCGGGCAACCTACCAGCTCTCCCGCCTCAGCGTAGGCTTGCTCCCAATGCCCCTGCGTTAGATGTTTTGACCCGTTGCTTGTCATCACGGCTAAATTGTATACAGGTTTCTCGGCCCTGGGGACATCGCTTCTGACCACCATTTTGCCCCTGGGCGCAGTTTCTGATCACTATAGAGGCAATCGTCTTAGAAAAGCCAATCTCAGAGGCTTTTGACTGGTCAGCGCGGCCAGCCCAGAAGCTTCTGCATGGCCACAATCGACTCAGGCCTAGGGGACTTCAGGGCGATCTGGCTGCGGGCTGGATGTATCCTCGGCAACCGAGGCTGATGTTCTGCCGGAGCGTCGCTCCGCGCCCGAGGGATCGTCCTCAGCCGACTGTGATGCCGGTTGAATCATGGAGATCGCCGGAGAGCGCGGGTTTCGCAAGTCAATGTAATCAATGTCAGTGGGGTCGAGGTAGGTGGGTAGGGCACGCATTTGATCTAGAGCTGCCAATTGTGCCACAAATTCAGGAGGGCTATAAGCTCCGCAATGAACAGTTCCCAATTCGGTTTTCAGAATTAAGTTGGCCTCATCGCGCCAGTCCACCTCGCTGATCGCTATCGGACTTTGCTCAATCTGACGGTACAGGGTTGCCCAACGCAGCTTGCCCCAAGCGCCCAAGCCCACTACCCGCAGCGAGGGCGTCGTCACCTCGCGCAGGGTCGGATAGTTACTCAGGGACATCCAGGTCCCATTGGCGTCGAGAAATCCCGTATCGTTTCCCTGGACAGCTACTGCAACCGGACGACGCTCATGGACCTGCACCGTCAGCCCTGGTGGAAACAACCGCCGTGTTACCGTGACCGACTCAATCGGTACCACTGCCTCTAGCTGCTGGGCAAGCTGTTGGGGTTGCACCCGGATGAGCAGTTGCGGATAGGACAAGGGCAGCAGCGACTGAATCGTCTGATCGGGCAACACCTCGTTGCCTTCGACCACCACTTGCTCAGGGCCTCGCAATACCCAAACTGGCAGGGTGGCCACCCAAATCAGACCGCCGGTCAGGCTGCCCAGCAACAGGGTGCGCCAGGTAGCTTCGAAGAGGCGGCGGCGGCGGCGGCGGCGCAGTTCACGACGACGGCTGAGCAGTGCCTCTTGAGACGTAGCTGTAATCTGGACCATGTCCCTACCTGTCCCTCTAACCCCCAAGGACGTCACTCTACTCATTCCCCCCGCTTTTGATCCACCGTTTGCTGTCTGCTCAGAGCATACACGCAGGGCTAATAGGCGAACCACTCAGCCGGGCTCACTGAGGGGGTGCCGACGCTGGCTGAGCCAGGAGGTTCAGGGGAATCGTCAGATCTCCTGGCAGGGATCAAGGGCTTAGGCGCTCACATCATCACTGTGAGGATAAGGTGGTTACTTTCGCCTTCCGGGGAGTCCAGCCAGACTCTTTTGTCGCCGGGATTTGTGTCGAAGCTGATCCGAAGCGTTGCTCGGCGCTCAGTGTCGCCGGAGGCTTCTGCCAGTTCGGCCTCAATGCCTTTGGCTGGCCGCACGCGAACTGCGGTCGCCTGAGCGAGATTGTAGCCGCGCAGGGTCAGGGCTAAGGAGTCACCCTGAAATACCTGGCCAGGCCACTGACCTTCGCTCAGAATCGGACGCGCCATAGAAGACTGCTCAGAGTGCAATTGAAAATCGAGATTGAAGCGTTAACGCGACTTAGAAAGCTGAAGGCTTAAAGGCTCGGTTAAAGATCAGTTGAAGAAGGGCTGTTGTTGAATTGCCGTTCCAACTTCTGGATTGTCTCCTGCCGGATTTGCCAGGCTGCCTGGGCTGGGCTGACCCGCGCCGATTGCTTTGGGGATGCCTTCGACGGGTTACCTATTGCCTGAAAACCGGCGCGGGCTCGGCTGAGCAGGGCAATGACACCGGCGAGGAGCAGGAGGATTGCTAAAAGGCAGAACAGAACTGCGAGCAGCATGGCGAGGCACCGGCAGCAAATTCAATGAAGCTTTAGGTGTCTTTAGAGTAATGTAGAATACAAAATTTTTCAACAGCCCCCCAGGGCAGGCAGGGCAAGATTGAGAAGCACTCGCATAGAGCTGGGTTTAGAACCGTATGAAAGCTGCTGAACTCCTGGTTCGGTCTTTGGAGAATGAGGGCGTCCGCTACATTTTTGGGCTGCCGGGGGAGGAAAATATGGCGGTTTTGGATGCTCTGATTGGCTCCTCGATTCAATTTATCTCCGTCCGGCATGAGCAGGGTGGGGCATTCATGGCTGATGTTTACGGTCGGCTAACGGGCAAGGCGGGGGTTTGTATGTCTACTCTGGGGCCGGGGGCGACCAATCTGATGACCGGTGTGGCCGACGCCAATCTGGACTGTGCGCCGCTAGTGGCGATTACCGGCCAGGTCAGCACCAAGGCCATGCATAAGGAATCTCACCAATACCTGGATTTGGTGTCGATGTTCCGCCCGGTGACCAAGTGGAACGCCCAGATCGCCCAGCGTGACACAGTGGCGGAGGTGGTGCGTAAGGCATTCAAGCTCGCCGAAGCAGAGAAGCCCGGCGCGACCCACATCGATCTGCCCGAAGACATCGCCGACCTGCCGGTGCGCGAGGGCTACGAGCTGCCGCTTAATGCCCAGTCGTTCTGCAATACCGAAGCGGCGGATCACTGTATCCACCACGCGGCGCAGTTGATCTCCCAGGCTCGCAATCCGATGATTTTGGCCGGGAACGGCTTGATCCGTGGGCGGGCGAGTGTGGCCCTGACTCGCTTTGCCGAAAAGTTAAATATTCCGGTGACCAACACCTTTATGGGCAAAGGTGCGATTCCTTACACCCATCCGCTGTCGCTGTGGACGGTGGGGCTGCAGGCGCGGGACTATATCGCCTTCGGCTTTGATGAGAGTGACTTGATCATCGCCGTGGGCTACGACCTGATCGAGTACAGCCCCAGTCGGTGGAACCCTGACCACAGTGCTCAAATCGTTCACATCTCGATGACGCCTGCCCAGGTAGACCGCGATTATGCCCCAGCTGTCGAGGTGGTGGGCGCAATCGCTACGTCTCTCGACCGGATCGCGGCTTACGCAGACCGTTCGCACCAGCCAGAGTCGGCGGCTCTGAGTCTGCGCCCTCTGATGTGGGCGGACTACACCGCAGAGGCAGAGGATACTAGCTTTCCGATCAAACCACAGAAGCTGATCTATGACCTGCGACAGGTGCTGGGGCCGGAGGACATCGTGATTTCGGATGTGGGCGCGCACAAAATGTGGATTGCTCGTCACTATCACGCGCTGGAGCCCAATACCTGCTTGATTTCCAATGGCTTTGCGGCGATGGGAATTGCGCTACCGGGGGCGATTGCGGCCAAGCTAGTGCACCCTAAGCGCAAGGTGGTGGCAGTCACTGGCGACGGGGGGTTCATGATGAATATGCAGGAGCTGGAAACGGCGGTGCGGGTGGGGACACCCTTTGTCGTCTTAATCTTCAATGACGGCGGCTACGGTCTGATCGAGTGGAAGCAGCAGGTGCAGTACGGGCGCTCGGCCTATGTCAAGTTCGGCAACCCCGACTTTGTGGCGCTGGCGGCGGCGATGGGGGTGAAAGGCTATCGGGTGGAGTCTGCTGCCGATCTGATGCCGACGCTCAAAGCAGCTCTGGCTGAGGATGTCCCTGCGGTGATCGATTGCCCGGTGGACTACCGTGAGAATGTCAAGCTCACCCAGCGACTGATCGAACTGAGCCCAGCTCCTGGGTGAGCCCTCACTGACCAGACTTTTGGCAAAACCTCTTGGGTCCCTTGCCGTCAGAACTCAGCGAGGCTGCCGACTAGCTCAGGGAGGTTGCCGCCAACTGGCGGCAACCTCCCTGAGTTCTGATGACGACCTGCCTAGGCTTCAGTGGAAAGGGTCAGAGCATTGAGGTTGGCAATCACGACGTCAGCTTGGGCTAGTTGGAGTTGATGGCTATCGGCGAGGCCCCAACTGACTGCCACGCAGCCCATGGCTCCAGCTTGCTGAGCCATCCGAATATCCACTGGCGTGTCGCCTACCATCAGAGTTTCCTCCGGTTCGACCCCCAGGGCCGCACAGGCTTGCCGAAACAGGGCCGGGTCGGGCTTACTGGGTCCCTCGTCCACAAATGAGCTTTGCCAAACACAGTATAAAAAGGTCAGGACAGGTGGCAGCGGTCCGTTGCCTGCGACCGTTTCATTTACCCTCGGATGTGATCCATGCAGACCACCTATTTCAGCGAACGATTTCCCCTGTTTGGGTCGGCCAGCCCCGCAGTGGTCGAGGAACTGCTCGCAGGGGCCGCCAAGCGGGATTATCCGGCAGAGCGCACCGTGCTGATGGCAGACGCCTGGGGCAATGCGGTCTATCTGATTGTGTCCGGCTGGGTCAAGGTGCGCTGTCTCGTGGGCGCACAACCCATGACCCTGGCAATCTTGGGCCAGGGTGATTTCTTTGGAGAGATGGCGATCCTCGATGAGTCGCCGCGCTCGACGGATGTAGTCGCCTTCTCGCCCGTGCACCTATTCAGCATCCCTGCCCAGGCTTTTGTCCAGGCGCTGTTCAAGGATCCCCAGTTGCATCACCGGTTGTTGCAGCTGATGGTGAAGCGCTTGCGCCACACCAACCAGCGCACCCAGCTGAAGCACGAGCCCCCGGCCCTGAAGCTGGTCAACTTGTTAGTCTGGCTGGGCGACAACTATGGCACTCCCAGCCCGCAGGGTGTGGAACTGTTCAACATCCCCCTCAAAGACCTGGCTGACATTAGCGACATCAGCCTCGAAGAAGCGGCCCGGCTGATGGAGAAGCTCCAAAGCAAGGGCCTGATCCAGATCGATGCTACGCAGAAAACATTACACCTGCTGCAGCTGCGCCAGCTGGCTCATTGGGTCGGGCGCGATTAGGTTGCTTCCGCCAGCATCCAGGCCGCTGAGCCAGCTGGGCCCCATGGGTGTCAACTGAAGGCTAAAGCGCCCCAGATTTGCTGGGGCGGCGACCCCGAGACCCGGAGCCTCGAGTTCCCCGCCCGGCAGGTCGAGCAATCAGCTCCAGACTCCGAGTCCTGCACGCGCTCGGCAGAGCGCCAAGCCGCGAAAGTCGAGAGAATGGCTCGAACTGCCGAGCCTTCAGCTCGCCCGGCCGAGTTCCAGACTCGAGGCTTCGAGTGCTCAGCCGAAGACTGCGAGTGGCAGGCTCGGCAGGCCGAGTGGCCAGAGGCCAGAGGCCAGCGAGAGGAACGGCAGCGAGCCGACCCAGTTGGCAGCGGATCAAGAACGGATGGAACGGATGGGAACTGGAGGGGGTGACCGGTCACCCATCCGTTCCATCCGCTCCCGAATCCGTTGCCAATTTCCTTCTACGAGGCGACTTTCGCCGTGCTGCGCCGTCGCTTGCCGCCAGTCGCCGCTTCCTCGGCGGCTGGAGTACTGGCCGTGACCGGTATGACCGGG
>JANNOU010000145.1:0-12238 GCA_031399305.1 Leptolyngbya sp. SOY_34_metabat_272 | reverse complement strand
TCTTGGCTTTGATGCGGCATTCAATTCAGGCGACATCCAACTCATTCTGACCCTCTATGAATCTGACGCCAAGCTCATGCCAAGCTCCGGAAAGCTGGCAGTGGGAGCTGACGAAATCCGAGCGCTCTACCGAGATTGGTTTGCTTTGAAGGGCGTCATGCACTCAGAAACCCAGTATTGTATTGAGTCTGACAACATCGCCCTCTTACGGACAAAGTGGTCTCTCAAAGGAACTGATATGGATGGTCATACTGTTGTAATCTGTGGCGATGCGATTGAGGTAATTCGCCGTCAGCCAGATGGCAGCTGGCGCTACATCATTGACCATAGTCTGGGTGCTGACTAGGCAAAGCGACTCAACCTTGAACCCAGACATAGAACCCAGGCAAAGAACCCAGACAGGTAGGATGATGCTAGGCTCGGTTGTTTGCAGATTGCTGACGCCATTGATTGGCTCCGAATATTTTCGGCGGTCACTATTCACTCTAGGATGCCACGTTTGACGGAACGCGGGAAGGAGTCAAAGTTCAGCCGATCCCCTGCATAGGCTGCAAGCGCTTCTTCAAGGTTGCTCGGAATCTCCAGAGCTTCAATATCTATCAGCGTTTGATATTTCAGGTGGTTATCGAGAGGGCGCGTTTTGCCCCGCCCTCTCAGCTGCCAACCTCGTCGTCCCAGCTCAGAACTTGACCCGCCCAGCCTTTTACGCCAGCGCTCCAGCTCAGAACTCGACGGGTCGAGCTTTGGGCTCGGTCCCTCGGGCTCAAAGCTGTGGCGGTCGAGCTTTGGGCTCGACGAGTTGAGTCTTTTGCTCTAGTGCCCGAGCTTGGAACTCGACCCGCCGAGCCCAGAGGTTCAAGGGTCAAGCCTTTGGCTTCAGCCAGCCAGCCCTAGAAGGCAATGGCCGTGACTGCAGGGTCGACGCGCCCGCCAATCACGCCAGCGCTTGGACGCAGAGGTCGTACTGCATCGTGGACTGGACCTCCCGGCCAGATAGTGTGCCAAAGACCGGCGTGGCGTTGCGGGGCAGAGCACTGGCTGCCAGGGCGATATGGCGATCGGTGACCGCCAGTCCTTGGGTTGGGTCATAGCCGCGCCAGCCCGCTCCCGGTAGGTACACCTCAGCCCAGGCGTGCAGATGTTGCTCAGTCTGGTCTGGGGCTGCGGCCTGGTAGCCGCTGACAAACCGCGCCGCCAGCCCCAGGCAACGACAGGCGGCCGTAAACAAAACTGCTAGATCCCGGCAAGAGCCCGCTTTTTGCGCCAAGGTCACCCCCGCAGGCAGGGGATCGCCCGTCTCGCGGAACTGTTGCTGGCAGGTCTGATAGATGTGCTGATTCAAGCTGCCGAGCCAGGCGAGCGTCTGGCCCGCGACCTGGTGGCAGATCTCTTGGGCCAACTGGAACACGAGGGGGTCTGTGACCCCGAACCCCAGCGGCTCGGTCAGATAGGGCTGGAGTTGGGTCAGTAGCGAGCCGGGGTAGTCAATTGGCAGGGTCAGCGCCCAGGTTTCTAGCAAATAGTCAAACGGATTGGTGCGGTGCGTTTCAACCTGCGAGCTCACCTGGAGCCGCAGGGACTCGGTTGGCTGCTCAAACCACAACTGCACCGCCGCATTGCCTTCTAGATCCAACACCTGAGCAATGCCCAGTGGTTGTGGCCAAATCTCTAAGCAAAAGGCCTGAAGTTCCTGTGCGCCGTCGCAGCGAGGTCGCAGCCGCAGCACATGGGGTTCTAAGACGACCGATTGGCTGTAGGCGTAGGTGGTGGTGTGGGCAATGTGGTAGCGCATTCCCTAGCAAACTGGCTCCAGTGCGAAGAAAGTCTCAAAGATTTTTTTGCCCACTTCGTTCAGCTCACCCTGCAAGTGGTCCAGAAATTCGTGCAGACCCATCTGCACGATTTCCTCCAGGGTCACATAGCCCAGCTCTGAGCGGAGTCGGCCTAAAGGACGCTCGACCGAGTTGCGCCAAGTGCCGGTGGGCGTGCCAGTAATTTGATGCAACGATTGCTCAGCCTGCATCAGGCAAAACTGAATCGAGCGGGGGAATTCCCGGTCCAGAACCAGAAACTTCACGACCTCGCTCGGGGTGATCCGATGCTGGCCACGTTTGCGGTACATCTCGTAGGCGCTGGCCGACTTGAGCAGAGCTATCCACTGGATTTCATCTAGGGTCGTGCCCACATCTTTAGGGGACGGCAGCAGAATGAAATACTTGACGTCTAAGATGCGGGTGGTTTTGTCAGCTCGCTCTAAAAATCGACCCATGCGCCCGAAGTGCCAACCTTCGTTGTGAGTCATCGTGGCTTCCATCACACCTGCGAACAGATGGCTTGCCATTTTGACCTCTGCAAAAAACGCTGAGAGTTCCGAGAGTGATTGCGCTTGCGCAGCTTCTTTGACCATCAGGTAGAAACTGTTCACCTGCTCCCACATCTCCGAAGAGATAATCTCCCGAACCGAGCGAGCGTTCTCACGGGCAGAGCAGAGACAGGATAGGATCGAGCTGGGATAATCGCTGTCAAAGGTGAGAAACTGAATCACATTTTCGGCGCTGAACTGACCATAGCGTTTCTCAAACAGAGGCAGGTCGCTGGTGGTCAAGATCAGAGGCTTCCACTGTTGCGCTACGCCACGCGGTGAATCCAGAATCAGATTGAGGTTGACATCGACAAAACGCGCGACATTCTCGGCTCGCTCAACGTAGCGGTTGAGCCAATAAATCGAATCGGCCACACGACTAAGCATTGAGGCTAGTTGCTCCCTAACTCAGTGGACAAGTCTGCGGCAGCCAGGACCCAGGTGTCCTTGCTGCCGCCGCCCTGGGAGGAGTTGACGACCAGCGAGCCCTGCTTGAGCGCCACACGTGTCAGCCCACCGGGATGCACGTAAATCTCTTTGCCATAGAGAATGTAGGGCCGCAGATCCACATGACAACCCGCCAACTGGGGCAGCCCCTCGCTGTTATCTAATAGCGTGGGTACCCGAGATAGACAGAGGGTCGGCTGGGCAATGTAGTTGCGCGGATTGGCTTGGATGCGTTGGGCGAATTCTTGTCGTTGGGCTGCCGAAGACTGGGGACCGATCAACATGCCATAGCCTCCCGATTCGTTGGCGGCTTTGACCACCAGTTGGTCGAGATTGGCCAGAACATATTCCAGTTGTTTGGCTTCCCAGCACAGGTAGGTCGGCACGTTGGGCAACAACTGATCTTCACCCAGGTAATAGCGGATCATTTGGGGTACGTAGGCGTAAATCACTTTGTCGTCTGCAACGCCGGTGCCTAGGGCATTGGCAATCGCCACGCGTCCTGCCCGATAGACCTCCATCAAGCCAGGCACCCCTAGCAACGAGTCGGCTCGGAAGGCTAACGGATCGATGAAATCATCATCAATACGGCGGTAGATCACATCGACCCGCTGCAAGCCTTTGGTGGTACGCATTTGCAGGTAGCCATCGGCGACCACCAAGTCGCGGCCTTCGACCAATTCGACTCCCATCTGTTGCGCCAGAAACGAGTGCTCGAAATAAGCCGAGTTGTAAATGCCGGGCGTCAAAACCACGACCGTGGGGTCTGGCAAATTCGGTGGAGCTAGGTGCAGCAGCGTTTCGAGCAAATGCCCGGAGTAGCCATCGACGGCGCGAATACCCATGGTCGCAAACAGGGCCGGGAAGGTGCTCTTCATTACCCGCCGGTTTTCCAAAACATAGGACACGCCCGACGGACAGCGCAGATTATCCTCGAGTACATACCACTGGCCGTCGCGGTCGCGGACTAAATCCGTGCCGGTGATATGACACCAGATCCCAGCCGGTGGCTTCAGGCCCTGGCAGGGCTGGAGAAAACCTTTGGCCGAGAACACAATTTCCGCCGGAATGACGCCATCTTTGAGGATTTTCTGCTCGTGATAAATGTCGGCCAAAAACAGATTGAGCGCCTGAATCCGCTGCTTGAGTCCGCGCTCCAACTGGCTCCATTCTTGAGCAGAGACAATGCGGGGGATGATATCAAATGGCATCACCCGCTCCGCACCCTGGCTGTCGCCATAGACATTGAAGGTGACCCCTAGCTTGAACAGGGCGATCTGCGCTGCTTGCTGCCGCTGCCGCAGTTCTCCCGGCGAGAGGGCCTCGATTCTCTGGATCAGCGGTATGGCTTCTGGGCGCGGCTGGCTCTGGGCGGCGAACAGTTCATCGTAGAATTCCCCTGGGTTGTAGCTAGAAAATTGCACGGTTCACCCATCCGACGCGTTTGACTACTGAATAGAAGTTGGTATCTTTCCTTGCTGTAGCTGGCAATACGTTTCGCCGCAGTTTCCGGTGGGCTGAGGCGGCCACGGGTGACGGTCAAAACAGGATAATAAACCTGATTGCCCTCGTTTCAAAGACTGCCCTATGACTTATGCTGGCGAACTCGACCGGGGACAGCAGGTCTACGTTGAAAACCGGGGAACCCAGACCTGGGTTACTCTGGTCAGCGCCAGTGCCGGGCAGCAGCAGAGCCAGCGCAGCAGCGTCGAGACTGGCCCCTGGACAGCCCCACCTACTTTATTTCAGACCTCCACTGGCCTAGTCTTGCGTCTGGAGTCTAGCCAGGGTCAGCGCTTCCTCCAGTTGCAAGCGGGTGGTGTGAGCACGCTGAGCGTCGCTCCGTCGCTGCTTGGTGCGGAGCTTGCTGCCGCCAGAGGGCTAGCTTCGCCGCCAGCGGTTACTGTGCCAGAGAAATCTTGCAGGCTCTTGTGTTATCAGGGATAGGCCAGATTGGTCACAGGGAGAAACCCAACGCATGACGGGTAAACTAACGGGCAAATTGACGGGCAAATTGACGGGCAAAGTCGCCATTGTCACTGGTGCCTCTTCCGGCATTGGGGAGGCAACGGCAATCGCCCTAGCTGCCGAAGGAGCCAAAGTCGCTATCGCCGCGCGCCGTGCGGAGCGGCTAGAAACTTTAGCACAGCGCCTTCGAGACACGGGGGGTGAGGCGATGGCAATCGTTGCTGATGTGGCGGACGAAGCACAGGTGTGCGAGCTAGTGGCAAAGACCAAAGCAGACTGGGGACGCATTGATATCCTGGTCAATAACGCGGGCGTGATGCTGTTGGGACCAATCGAAGGCGCAGACACCGAGGATTGGCGACGCATGGTCAACATCAATGTCTTGGGCCTGATGTATGCAACCCATGCGGTTCTGCCCCTCATGAAAACCCAGGGCGAAGGTCACATTGTCAATCTTTCGTCGGTTGCCGGACGCACGGCGAACGCGGGATCTGGCGTTTACAACGCAACCAAGTGGGCAGTGGGTGCGTTTTCAGAAGCGCTGCGCAAGGAAGTCTGTCAAGCCAAGATCCGGGTCACTGTGATTGAGCCAGGGTTGGTTGCGACGGAGTTGACACAGCATATTACCAATCCCGATGCCAAGGAGCGGGCCAGGATCTTTTACCAGTCGATCCCGATCTTGGAGAGCGAAGATATTGCGGCTGCCATTGCCTATGCGGTCACCCAGCCATCGCACGTCAATGTCAACGAGATTCTAATTCGACCCACCGAGCAGGAGCGTTAGCCTCCCACCCAAGCCCTCACTGTCACATCGCAACTGAAACTGGGGCATGCAGGTGCAGGTCAGCGACGCGGTAGAGTAGGAACATAAACAAAGCGTTACATTTTCTCCTGTTAGCCATGCAGTATGCATCTCAGACGGTTGAGCGGGCGGAACGGGCGGTACGCTGTCTGCCCTTCCGGTTGACCTTGTTTGAGTCGATGCAGCGCCAGGGCGTACCCCTCAAAGCGATTGTGGGCGAACAGGGCCTGCGCAGCCAATACACCCAAGCGTCTTTGCCAGAGTTAGTCGTGGAGAACCATCTGATTTGGTTGATCCGGGTTGGGGTGCTGCGTCGCGAGGTAGACGGCCAGGGCATCACCGACAGTTTTCGCCTGACGCCTCTGGGCCACCGGCTGGTTGAGAAATGGCATCGCGTCGGAGCATTCCCATCGCCCAGTCTGGGCGAGCAGGCGGCAAATTTGGTGAACCGCTGGCTGATCTGGGGCTGAGCAGAGGCCCTGGTTCACCGCTCAGGGATTCTGGTTGCGGTGACTAGTTGGCCCAAGCGCCCCAGATTGGCTGGGTCAGCGGCTCCTGGTCTCGGGGTCACTCCCCCCTCCCTGGCTTCGCCACGCAAAACTGCGCGTCCCAAGCTCGGAGCCCGGAGCATCGAGTTCCCAGCCCGACAGGTCGAGCCATCCGCTCCAGACTCCGAGTTCGGCACTCGCTCTCCCGAGCTCAAAGCCTCGAAAGTTGAGAAAAGGGCTCGAACTTCCGAGCCTTGAGCGCGCACAGCCGAGTTCCAGACTGGAGGCTTCGAGCGCTCAGCCGAATGCTGCGAGTTCCAGGCTCAGCAGGCCGAGTGGGCAACGGATTCGGGAGCGGATGGAACGGATGGGTCACCGCCCCCGAATCTCCGAGGGGAGATTTTGGAAATGTCGCCGATTGGCAGACGACAGGCGGCCTGCGTGAGGCGTCTAGACTTACGGTTATCTGAACTCTTAGGCTGACGAGCCATCGTCGATACGCAGAATCCAGTTCAGCTGGATGATACCTCTGACAGGCTAAGCAGGAGAAGGGTTTGGCGGAAGTAATTCATGCCTCTGCCTGCGACGATTCTGAGCCTTCGAGAGACGCAAGCTGAACCAGCTACTAGGTTCAGCTTGCTTTGCAGATCCACTGAGGGAACCGATGCCCTGGACATCATTCCAGGCTTTTTCAACTCCAGCCCTTCTCAGCCTGGGTCAAAACGTAAGCGGCGACGTTTTCGATTTGCGTGTCGCTCAGTCGCCCCCCAAAGGCAGGCATAGCGCCTTTGCCATTCTTGACTTGAGTAATGATGGCTTCAGCCGTGTTCAGGTTGTACTTCTCAAGCGCATCCTGTTTGAGTGTTTTTTGAGGGTTGATGACATTTGCTCCTCGCATATGACAAGAAGTACAGTTAGCCGTGAACACCTTCTTCCCTGCCAACGGATCCGCGTCTGCTCCGGCGGGCTGTGACCAAGTCAGAACGACGACCGCTAGTGCAACGAGCAAGATGGCGGTGAATTTCTTGAACATGGTTTTCCTCAGAATTCAGAATTTAGATGGGCAGGCATGACCATTCCCCTGGGCTACGCTCGTCCCGGTAGGCTCGTGACCGTAATCACACAGAGTCTACACTTACAGGAAGGTTTGGCTCAAGGCATCCTAACATGAGATTCTAGCTAGTGGAGAGTTTTTGCGAAGCGTATCTGTGCAACAGCGGAGTGGAGCCAGAGGTCTTCGCATGGAGAGCTTTCTCGAACAGACCCACGCTTGATACTCAGCAATCAATCGGATGAGATGGGGTCGGTCGCTGCGCGCAGAGTAGAGGATGATAGTTCAACCGCAAACCTTGGGTGAGCGGCAGCAGATCGGCTCGGAGGTTTTCACGCTGCCCTCACCGACTCTCAACGGACGTTGAAGTTCAAGCCCTGGGTCTTCTAGGGCTTCTTAAGATTCAGTTCTTGGAAGGGCGCAGAGGCATCCTGTAACTCCACAGAGCCGGGCTCAGCAGACTTACCATCGACCTGGATGATGTATGCGCTTTGCTGTAGGCGTTCTAGGTAATAGACCCCGGCATCGTTGGTGACCGAAAACAACCGTTCTCCAGAAGCGCGAACAGCTTCCACTCTGGCTCCGCTCAAGGGTTTACCCTGAGCGTCAGTCACAATCCCCGCTACGGTGTACGACCGAGTCAAGGGAACTGGAACTGGGGTGTAATTTCCGGCAACGACATCAACAGCATATGCCTCTATTGAAGCTTGCCAATCGGGTGGAAATCCAGCTGGGTCGAGATCCAGGCGGTAAGTCCCAGGCGGCAAACGCATCAAGATTCGATCCGCTTTAACTTCTGCCAGTAAAGACTGGATTGGTTGGTTATTGAGAATGACCAAATTCGGATCCGTATAGAATTCCTCGCCTGGATCGGGCCTGCCGTTTTGATTTTGGTCAAAGAAAGGCTGAATCATCAACCCACCCTGCGTGCGTAGGTAATCAGCCCGGCGGTCCCCAGCCGTAATCCCTCGTTGTAGATTCAGGCTGGAAACCAGTTCCAGGCTGAACGTGGACTCGCTAGAAGTTACAGAAATCCCTTGATACCGCGCTCGCAGCAGTAAGCCCGGCAGAACCGTCGTGCCCACAGAAGCGGCCAACCCAGAACCGCGAGAACCCAGACTGTAGCCCACTTGAGCCTCCCAGCGTGGATTGCCATCAATCGACCGCTGCTGCGAACGATAGCGCCATCCCAGAGTTGCCAGATGATCGCTATCATTCTGGCTGCGAGTGTCATAGTTGAGGACCAGAAAGTGACCTGTGCCGAAATTATAATTCGAAGATAGACGATAGCTCAGTTCTGATTGAGAGCCAATTTCGTTACCGGTCGTTCTCAGTTCAAGCTGCCCCAGACGCTGAAACAAATTCCAGCGAAAGCGATTTTCGGTATCCAGAGTGACACGGGCAAAGGTGAAGGCATTTTGACTGCTAAAGGCAACCTGAGCGCCAAAGGCTGTGGCATCGCGGCTGTCAGTCGTTGCTAGCAGTGTAACGCCGGGAAAGACCTGCCAGAAGGCACTAAATCGATTTGAGAATCGGTCACTGGTGAATCTCGCATTGAAATTACGAGAGGGCTCAAAGCTAACTTCTGCATTGATATCCCAGGGTAAATCTTCTGTTCCTGTCAGGACAGAGACTGCAACCTTCAGGGGAAAGCCGGAGGGCTGAAAAAAGATGTCCCCAAGCCCTCGTAAGGATTGGTCATACACTGCCCCAATGCCCACCGTTAGGCTGTTCGTTAAGCCCCAGCGCTGAGCAACTCCACCCTGAAAATTGGAAAAATCGCCCAGAAGATCGCCAGCCCGAGCACTCAACGAATCTCGTTGAAAGCCGCCAGAGACGATAAACGCAGAAGCCCCCGCTGGGATCTGCCCAGGAACGTTGGAAAATGTGGCATCACGGATCTCTGGCTGAGCGGTTAGTCGTCCCTGGGGGTAAAGAAAAACGCGGTAAAACCCACCCAGACGCTGCTGATCAATCTGGATATTCTCAAAGCGATAGATGCCGGAAGAGTCAACCAAAACCTCGGCGATTACCCGCTCGCTAAAACCTCGGATCAGTCGCACTAAAGTGCCGGGTTCGGCCCGGCCTTCAACGGTGCGGCTCATCTGCGCGGCCTGCAGCCGTTGGCGAGGGTCAGATCCGCCATACAGTTGGAGCTGAGGCACAAACCCCTGACGCTGAATCGTGGTAAGCCCCCAATAGTCGCCTGCATTTTGGCTACGCCAGAACGGGGGTTGTGAGCCCACGATGTAGTCAGAGGCATCGGTTTGGCGTTGGAAGCGAAGCTCAGCCAGCCGCCAACTCTCTGGGCTAAACAATTCAGGCTGGTTGAGCCGCACAAACCAACTGCCCCCCAAGATGCTCCCGACTGCCGATAAGTCTCCTTGATAGCTGGGAGAGATGCTCTGCGTCCCGCTGGCGTTGGCGCGTTGCTCAATCGCAGTCAGGGTGAGCGTGGATGCCGCAATCCGGGGTAATCCTTCGAGCTGCACGGGAAGCTCAGTGGGTTCAGTCGAGCTGGCCTGATTCAGCCAGGGAGCCTGCAGCTGAATCGCATACTCATTGACGTCAAAGATCACCTCAACACCAAACAGCGAGCGCAGATCTTGCACGGAAAAAACCAAGCCCAATTCGGGGTCTGTTTGAAGCCTGCTGGGGTCGATGCGAACTGCAATACCAGCAGATCTCAGCTCTACCTGGTTGTCAGGCAAAACCTTTGTACTCAGTCTCAAGGCTTGAATGACCGCACTGTAGGGTAGCAACCAGCGCTCAAAGTCGATTGCCTGCACGCCATCTTCTCGGCCCCGGACCAAGACGCCAGGCAAGACATTGCGCCTGCCAACATTAATGCCAATTGGGAACACAGTAAACCCCTCGGGCACCTGAGCCATTGGGGCATCTGCTGGCTTCAAGCCTGAATCCTGAGCTTCCGTGGGGGGAATAGCGGCGCTAGCTGTCAGGGCACCCAAAGCCTCATTAGCCTTCACAGCAACCAGGCAATGGATAATTGGCGGGGGTGGGTTTTGAGGAACCAGATAGAGCATAAAACGAAGTAAAAAACTTACGAGTTGATATGCCCCTGATTGAATGAATCAACGAGTTGAAGTATTAATAGGAACGCTTAGATTAACGCTGAAGGGTAATGTTCTGCTCTTGCCATCTTCAGCCCAGGCTAGTGTGCCTGTTAGCTGATAGGTTCCAGGGGAGAGCCGAGGCTGGCCCTCGCTGGAATAACTGAGCAAGAGATTACGCTCGCTTTGAGCCATGATTGTACTCGGCTCTAACCTTCCGGTTCGGACGACGGTTGCGCCTCGCTTTAGTGTCCAGGTCACGCTGGTGCGGGCAGAGGCCTGGCCTGCGTTGCGGGTCAGGAGTTGAACTTGATTTTGAGCAAGATTAAAGCTAGCGCTATCTACGGCCAAGTTGGCAGACACAGCGCCCTTGCGGATATAAATCGTGGTCCCGACTCGAGTTGTCAGGCCAACTCTGGCTCTGCCATCAGGCTCTGCTTCACTTAAAGTTTCGCTGAAAACTACGGTTCGATATTCTCCGTCTGGCAGGCTTGGAGCCAGTCGAACGATCAGACGAACCCGTCGATTCACGCCCGGCGGCACGGTTAGCTCTCGGGGCGAGAATTGCAAGTAAGGGCTGAGATCATTGGAACTAGATGACAGTGTTTGAAAGCCGTTATCCCGGCTGTAGGTGAAGGGTTCGGTGTAGATGCGTGCCCGCAAGGGAGCGTTGGTTGTGTTGATGATGTTGATAATGGCTTGGGCTTGGCCGCGATTGGCTTGAGCTTCAATGACGAGCGGAGAAGCTCCCAGCTGTGCTTGAGCGGCACCGGCGAACAGCAATGCCGTCGACAAGACCCATCGGCCTAACTGCAAAATTCTCATCTCTCCGGGCTGGTAATTTCTCTAAACTGGAGCTAGGTAGCCAGGGAAACGGAGGCATCGAATTTCCTTGGCAGCCCAGCAGCCTCTCAGAACTAAAATGATTAGGGGCCAACCGTCGTTAAGGTGACTGCGTACTGATAGTCACCTGCGGGCAGAGGGGTTGTGAGACCGGCTGTCATGTTGACGCTCAGGTTGTTAACGCCAAGTAGCAACAGACCCGTGCCAACGCCCACACCGCCGGGCAATGTGACGTTGAGGCCCACACCCCCGGTCACTAGGACAGTTTTGGTTGCACTGGCATCAGTGTAGCCAGCGGGTGCTGTGCGGCTGACGGGAGCGTTGATGGTTAGTAAGGTTGCGGGCGCGTTACAGGTAACCGTCACAGTTCCTGCTGTTCCTCCGGCTGCAAGGCTACTCAGAGTGGTGCCCGTTGCGTCTAAAGCGAGCTGTCCATCAACTTTATTGCTGAAGGTACAGGCTTGTTGAACGACTCCGTTGAATAACACATCAACAGAGCCTGCTTTGGCAGAGGTTGTGCAGGCCAGAGTGCTACCTAGAACAATAACAGAGAGCAATAGAGAGCGGGCAATCATGATTAAATCCTTTGACGATTGAGGTTGTCCTGAGCGATTAATCTGAAGGTAAACTCAAGCGAAAGCGGCATCATTCGTGAATTCACTTAAGTGTGAACGGGTCGGTTTGTACAGGTCGGTACGAATCCCGAGGCCAAGCGCACTGGGCGATTGACGGCTGTGGAGTGCTTAGACCAAACCGCCGCATCTGATTGACCGAAGTAGAGATAAATGGTGTGTCTTAGCAATACCAAAAACACTTTAATGGCTCTCAAAGACGCTTTGACCCACCCTCGAAGAATGAAACGGCTATTCCTCAGGGCTTTATGCAAACCGTTGGCTGCGCCGTCTGCCTGAGGTGAGGGCAGACGGCGCAGCCAGAGAGGATGCGTGATTCAGGCAAGCAGCCAGGGCGGACTAGTCGTCGCCGCGACGCAGAATGATCACCCGTCCCCCCCGGCGCACCACCCGGACGCGGCGACGATCGTCGTCGTCATCCCGGTCACGATGCACGACCACAGGCCGGTTTGGGCGACGCCAAATCACGCGGCGGTCATCGTCATCATCATCGGCCTGAGCTGGGCTGGCTGCAAAGCCGATCAGCGCTGGAATCACGGCTAAGGCGAGCAATAGAATGCGAAAGCGATGCAAC
>JANNOU010000140.1:0-1592 GCA_031399305.1 Leptolyngbya sp. SOY_34_metabat_272 | reverse complement strand
GCGGTGATCGCGGCGAGCAAGCTTGAAGGCCAGTAAGCAATCAACAAGTGCGATCCAGCATGCCTCTGCAGCTCTCACACTTCCTGGCCTGACCAGGTCCACCCCCACTCTTCGCAGAGATAATTCACAGCTTCCCGGTCGAGCGCGCTCCACTTGTGGCCGATTGGCGACTTCAATATGCCCAGTTTCTGCCTGAAACCTCTGGCGCGAAGGTACTGCCAGGGCTCTCCGTCATCTACATACCGGCTGTACTCGACGATATCCGCTTGCTGCATGGCCATTCTCGGTGTTGAAACGGGTTGGCTATCATAGGATTTCCGCGCGGCTCCGCATTAACCTGCGGCAGGGCAAATATGCGCACAAATTTATGAAACGGGGAGAATCTCACCGGCAAACTAACCTGCATCAGTATGCGCGCGACAAAAAAATGCATTATTATTTTGCCGTCGATTTGAAAGGTGGCCATATGGTGTGTTGCGTCTGAGTGAAGCCTGCGCGGTCTTTCTGTTCCCACGCCCCCCACGCGCGCCCCGCAGGCTTCCCCATTTTCGAAACGAAAAATCGATTATGCCCGGAGCAATCGGGGCCCACTAAAGAAAAGCGTTGCTCCGCTAATTTAACAAAATCGGCAAGCTTCTGTTCATTTCAAATCACTAGTTTCGCTGCAATGTTCCAGCCTATTGCGCTTATGTTTCAATAGAAAAGAGGGCGTCATGAACAAGCGGTTCACTTACGGCAACTTGCCGACGCGCCGATCGGGGACATACATCACCCCTGAAAAGCTGACCACACTCAAGATGATCTTCGATGCCGTCTGCGACGAGCTCGCAATCCCAAGTGATGCCACAATCGAACGTGAGCTCCTCGCGACGAGGATCATGGTCATGGGTCAAACGGTCGAGTCTGAAATGATGCTGGTTACTACCGCTATGGAAGCCATCGCTGATCATCGACAAGAGTTTTCTAATGTTAAACCCTCGAGCAACATCAACATTGGGTTACAGGCAGAACGCGAGCCAATCATTGGCATGATTGTTGAACGTTGAGGAGCGAAGGTAGGGCCGAGCAGTATCGCCTATTACAAAATTTTCATCACCCAATACTGATTCACATTAGCTTCATAGCTTCTGGACGCGCTTAATATCAGTCGGGCGTCATCGAGGTTATGGATTAGCGATGGCAGAAAGAGGCCACATGGCCGACAGAAAAAACAAGGGAAGCGTCTCGAAAACCGTTCAAGCCATCTCAGATGCCCCGGCGAATGATGGGGTGAGCAAAATGCAAGCGGCTGCAGAGGCACTGGTCAAGATTATCATTGAAGGCGGAGATTCGGTGCGACGTGCAGGATAGGATATTAACAATCTGAGTCCCGCTCAATCCATATCGCAGGCGCTCAAAACTGACACAGATCTGTCGGTCACACCGTTCGGAGCTATTTGTTTTCGTTCGCATTATGGGGGCTGGACAATCAAGTCCAAATTCCTAGGAGATTACCATGCTTAAATCAGCCCTTTTAGCCAGCGCGCTTTGTTTGGCCTTCGTTGCCCCAGCCTTTGCCGCCGACCACGATTCGACCGTGATGATCGGCGGCA
>JANNOU010000138.1:0-1762 GCA_031399305.1 Leptolyngbya sp. SOY_34_metabat_272 | reverse complement strand
CGGTGAACTGATGGGCGCGCTTCGCAACCTCACGGTGTCGCAGCAGGTCGGCCTGCTGTTCGTGCTGCTGTTCGGGCTGGGAGCGGGTAGATCTTGTCGCGGCCGTGCTCCTGTTCTTCTCGGAACGTCCGGGCGGCCCAGACCAAATACCAGCCAACAAACGGAAACAGGAGCAGGGTGATGAGAAGTACGGGCCAGGAGAATCCGCCGGACTGTTGCTTCACAACGCGTTCGCATTCGGTCATGACGTGAATGAGCGCGTCCGTGTCAGTGCCGCACGCCACACAGGATTTGCCGCTCTCCAACTCGCCGGTCGGCAAGAGGTGCTCGATGATAAATTCCGGGCTCAACGCATTGGTCGGCAGCCCGGCGCGCGTGCGCAATTCGGACAGCGACGGCACGACGATGGGCAGGCCGCACGAGCAAGCAAACGTCGCTCCCGCGGCGCCTTCGCCGACCTCAATAAAGCCGCCACAAACACAGTTGATGCGGAACTTCATGGATGAAACCTTAAGCGACCTTTGGACCACGTAGCTCTTTAGCCGTCTGAAGTAAACGAGACTATAAGGAAGGCAGGAAGACAGGAGAAGTCAAAAATTCAATTTCCTGTCTTCCTGCCTTCCTCATAGTTCTCCTTTTGTTGTCTACTTCATAGGGCTAAAGGGTTACTGGAACACGAACCCACACTATTCACTAATCCGCAGACGACGACATCGGGTTAACAATGAAAAATGGGCGGGAGTCGCACTTGTCAGTATTTTAACCTACTTGAACGACTCCCGGCCCATTTTCTCTCCTGAATGGGCCTTACTTTGCGGTTAGCTTCAGTTGCGTGAATTCGTGGGTGATTTCGGCCGTGGTGGCGTTGACGACCGCCACGCCGACCTTCACCTTGCCTTGCAACACCAGGTCCTTCCCGGGCGGACGGCGCGATTTCCAGGCATTACCGTCCTTGCTCTCGGCCAAAGTGAATTTGCCCGCCTTGCGTTCCACGCGCAGGTAGGTATCCTCGTCGGCAGTCTTTTGGCCGCCGCCGGCAATTTTCTCCCCCCCGAAGTAGAACTCCGCGGCGACGAACACCGTGAAGTCCTTGTTATCCGCATTGGCCGCGCGCAGAAAGCGCAAGAAGTTCTTGCCGTCCTGCCAGATGAGGATGCCGCCGGCGACGAAACTGGCCGGCTTTTCCTTGTTCGACGACGTTTTGGGCTTGGGCTGCGCGAACTTGACGACCTTGACCTCGATGGTGAAATCGCCGTCCACCTCCTGCAGCACGCGGGGAGCGTCCAGATTATTCCATCCCGGCAACGGATTGAGGTTGTGCTGCGTCCCTGGCACGGTGATCGACACGGTGCCGGCTTTTTCCGCGACCTTGCAATCGCCGGCAGGATCGATGACCTCTCCCCAGCCAGGGATCTTCGCCCCGGGTTTCTTTTGCGCCGCGGCGGGACCGACGGCAAAAACACAGGCAAACCCAAGCAACGCGGTTGCGATCAGACGATTCATGATTGGCACTCCCGAAGCGAACCAACGACTGGGATGGAAATGAGACGCGCCTTGGAACACGAATCCACACTAATATTCACTAAGCCGCAGGTCGTCGCGTGGATTTAGCCCGATTAGCGAGGATTAGTGCGGATTAGTGTTCCAGTTTACTACGCCGGCCGTTCCACCTTCACCGGCCGTTTGCGGTTGCCGCGCGTTTTTGCGGGCGGCAACGCGATCACCGGCGCCGGCGGCGGTATCTCGATCAGCCGGCGCTGCG
>JANNOU010000131.1:0-5144 GCA_031399305.1 Leptolyngbya sp. SOY_34_metabat_272 | reverse complement strand
TGGGCAAGCTTGGCGTGCCTCCATTTGGTATGACTTCCCTTCCCAGATCGGAATGTAAATCCAGCTTTCAATAACATACTCTTGAGTTCTCTGATCTTCTTAGGCACAGGTTCAAACGAAATTATTCAACACTTCTCGGATTATCCTGCTAGAGAAATCTCAAATTACCCTTAGCCTCCATAGGCGGTCGTATCACTCAGAGATAACCTTTTGCCGCCCCAAAATGCTGAGATGCTTGGCCAGTTCATCGCGTAGCTCTTCATCTCGATGGGCGTAGGAGAAGAAGACCTTGATGTTCATCGGCTGGCTAATCCCGAGGGCTTCTGAGCGTCAGTATAGCTTTCAG
Organism: Leptolyngbya sp. SOY_34_metabat_272; assembly: GCA_031399305.1. Classification (GTDB taxonomy): domain Bacteria; phylum Cyanobacteriota; class Cyanobacteriia; order FACHB-261; family FACHB-261; genus FACHB-261. The sequence goes on along the minus strand of JANNOU010000131.1, from coordinate 4,798 downwards.
GCAGGGTTGAGGTGGTCTCGCGCAGCTGTGAGCACCTTTTGCACAACCTTGAGGGGAAGGGCTACAGCTGCTGGCAGGATCGCTGCAACTTCCCGCCGGTTCCCCGCAAATTTCCGCCAGATAGCGACAAGTTCTCGATGGTTCCCTGCAAGTTCCCGCCCAACCGCTGCAAGGTTGAGCAGGATGGCGACAAGTTGCCGCTCAAAGGTAGCAAGCGTGAGGAGGCTGGCTGCAAGTTGAGTCTGAAATGCTATCGGTGCAAGTAGCTTGCAGGCAAGCTCAGCCGAAGTCCACAGCGCTAGAGGGACTCGGGGTCAACGCCCAGCTCTCGTAACTTGGCCGCCAGCCGTTCAGCGCGTTGGCGCTCTGCTTCAGCTTGCTGCTCTGCCTGCTGTGCCCGCTGGCTCTCCTGTTCAGCACGCTCCTCAGGAGCCAGCAGTCGATTCCCCCGCGGGTCATACCAATACAGCCACTCTCGTGTCCAACTGCCATAAGTCCCTTCCTGCCGTCCCAAGCCCAGCCCCACTTCTGGTAACCAGACCCGCCGATCCCCCGGTAGCCTGGCATATTCTCCCCCCTCCAGCCGGTACACTTCCAGCACATCCCGCTTGCGGCGGCTCTGGTGAGCACTCGGGGCATAAATGGCGTAGTACAAGATGCCCAGCTGAGCGTAGTCTCTCTTCTTCTGGTCGTACTCGCCCCGATAGTGCTCGGAGACCACTTCCAGCGCCAAGCTGGGCATAATGCCATCCTCTTCCCACAGCACATAGCTGGGTCGCCCGTTCTGGAAGACAAAGCGCTCCACACCCAGACTCAAGAAGCCATCGGGCACGATCGGCGGTTTGTCTGGGGCGTAGTAGATGCCCATGTCCACGCCGAAGAACCAATCCGTGCGCTCTTGCCAAATCAGGCGCAGGATTGAGTCCAGCAAATTGGGCACCCGGTTTTGCAGCTCATTGTCCACGGGGGTGTCGTCAGAGTCGGGCAGCTCTGCCGCAGAGGGCAGACCGTGCAGCGGGTTGTATTGGTAAGCCATCGCCAGTCCATCTCCTGGGCTGCCTTGGTTTCCACATCTTATTGCGAAGCTTCAATGATGAGCAGAGGGCCGGTGCCTAGAGCGAGTCGGGGTCAATGTTCAGCTCTCTCAACACCGAACCAGTCTGGGCGCTTGTACCAGTTGGGCTGCCTCAGCCAGTAATAGAGGTTCAGATCCCCAGCACTAAACACTTGGGTAGACGGATAGCCCGGCGGACAGAATGTGGCGCTCAGCAGTTGGGGTTGGAGGTAGTGATACTCGTCTGGCAAACCAGGCTCCTGGGGATCCTCGCTGGGCAGGTCATCCATGCTGGGCAGCGTTTCCCTGGGTGACCGGGGCGGATCCGTCTGTTCCACGAAGGGCTTCCCTGAAAACATGCGTGTCTCACCTCAGGCGGCACCCTCTATTGTGCCGCCTCGACCCTCCCCAGACCCGAGAGCCTAGGGGCTGCGTTACGCTAGAAAAGCCGCTTTTGACCCCCTGCCTTCCCTGCTCTATGGGCACCAAACCCACGATTGCCATCTCCCACCTAGGCTGCGAAAAGAACCGCGTCGATACCGAACACATGCTGGGTCTGTTGGTGCAAGCAGGCTACTCGGTCGATAGCAACGAAGAACTCGCCGACTACGTCCTGGTCAACACCTGCAGCTTCATTCAGGCCGCCCGCGAAGAGTCGGTGCGCACGATCGCCGAGCTCGTGGAGTCGGGCAAGAAAGTAGTGATCACCGGCTGCCTGGCCCAGCACTTCCAGGCCGAACTGCTAGACGGCTTCCGCAAAGAAGCGGACAGCGACGGCGAAGCCGTGGCCGTCGTGGGCACCGGCGACTACCACCAGATCGTGAACGTGATCCAACGCGCTGAAGCTGGAGAGAAGGTCCAGGCGATCTCGCCCGAGCCCACCTACATCGCCGACGAGACGGTGCCCCGCTACCGCACCACCCACGAAGCCATTGCCTACCTGCGCGTCGCCGAGGGCTGCGACTACCGCTGCGCCTTCTGCATCATCCCCCACCTGCGCGGCAACCAGCGCTCGCGTAGCCTTGAGTCACTGCTGACTGAGGCGCGACAGCTAGCTGCCGAGGGCGTGCAAGAGCTGGTGCTGATCTCGCAGATCACCACCAACTACGGCCTAGACCTCTACGGCAAACCTCGCCTGGCTGAGTTGCTGCGGGCACTGGGCGAGGTCGAGATCCCCTGGATTCGCATGCACTACGCCTATCCCACCGGGCTCACACCAGAGGTGATCGGCGCGATTCGGGAGACGCCGAATGTGCTGCCCTATCTGGATCTGCCCCTGCAGCACTCTCACCCTGAGCTGTTGCGCGCCATGAACCGCCCCTGGCAGGGCCAAGTGAACGACGGCATCATCGAGCGCATCAAAGCCGCCATGCCGGATGCTGTACTGCGCACCACTTTTATCGTCGGCTTCCCCGGCGAGACCGAGGCGCACTTCGAGCACCTGATGCAGTTTGTGCAGCGCCATGAGTTCGACCACGTGGGCGTCTTCACCTTCTCGCCCGAGGCAGGCACCCCAGCCTTTGACCTGCCTAACCCGCTGCCGCAGGCGGTCATGGACCAGCGGCGCGACGCGCTGATGGCAGTGCAGCAGGCGATTTCGCTGCGCAAGAACCAGCAGTGCGTGGGCCAAACCGTGGACGTGCTCATCGAACAAGAGAACCCGGAGACTGGTGAGTGGCTGGGACGCTCGGCGCGCTTTGCCCCGGAGGTCGATGGGCTGGTCTACATCCAGGGGGCTCAGGCAGGCCAGCTTCGCTTAAATAGTTTTGTCCCAGTCACGATTACCCAGGCGGAGCCCTATGATCTGGTGGGCAGGGTGGCGATCGGCTGAGGCGGGCAAGCTGGCTCGCAACAGCTGACAACGATAGAGTGTATTCAAACTCACAGTCTGCGGACGATCTTGGGTGGTATGTCTCACTGCGGAAGGCTACGTCATTTACCCCTGAGGGGGATCCTGGCACAAAATGACGGCGACAGGCGGCTTGGAACTCGAGCCAGGAGCATGGCCGATGGAGGCGAACCTCTTGGACAGTGAGCAAATCGCGCTACTCGATCAGCCGGACCCCTTCCAGCGGCGTCTGTGGCTGGCGGCTTTGCAATCTCAGGCGATTCAGGTGATCACCCGCGAGTCTCAAGAACCCCTGGAATCGCTGCTGGTTCGGTATCGTCCGCAGTTGCTGGTGCTGGACATGCACTCAGCACAGCGCACTGAGCCGAACCCCTATTCTTTCTGCCGTCAATGTCGTCAGCTCTATCCAGAGCTTCAGCTGCTGCTGACCAACTACCGCAAGCCCCAAGTTGAAAGTGTGGAAGTCCGCTGGGCCAAGTACCAGGGGGCCGCTAACCTGCTGCCGGGTTTCCGCCGGGTCAGCGATGTGATCTACGCGGCGCGACTGGTCAACGAGTTGTTTGCGGGCAGCAACCAGCCGATTGACCTAGCGGTGCTCAAGCGGCAGGTAACCCAAGCCACCCAGGAAGCTAAGAACCAGCCGCCCAGCTTGCTAGAAGCTCCCACCTCCACCCGCTCGCTCCCCAAGTACCCCGGTCTGATAGAGCGTTTACCGGTCAAAGAGATGGGTTGGGGGCTGGCTGCTCAGGCGCGCGCCAGACTGCACTTGGAGCCTCAGCCCTTGCTGTTGGAGGCAGATTCGCTCTCGCTCTCGAACCCGGTCGAGGCGGAGCTGGTCGACGCGAGCGCTGACCGCTCCGCAGAGGACCCGCTGGATTCGATCGTCGAGCTGCTCGATGAAGCTTATCCCCCGGCGCTCAGACCCGACCCGACCGTTGCCGCCCCAGCGCCAGTTAAGTTCCCCCGTAAAGGCCAGGAGCCACAGCGCCCAGCGACGAGTAACGCCTCAATGGCGAAACCGCTCCAGCTGCTGAAGTCGATCTCACCGCCGCAGCCAGAGCCGAATGCCTCAACGGGGGCCGACTTGCGCCCGATGTTCCGGGGTAGACCGATCGAGTCGGATCCTCGCACCGCCGCCCAGCCGCAGCCCAATGCTGCGCCTGAACCGCTTCAACCCGAGCCGCTGCCACTCCAGCGCAGTGTGCTGCGTTTCCTCAAGCGGATTCGACCGGGCGAAGGCGAGTAAATAAACCTGGGCGGGCTCAGAGGTTCTGGCTCGCTCGCCAGTGGGTGCTGCCATCGGGCTGGTCGATCAGCAGGATGCTCTGGGCGGCCAACTCGTTACGGATGCGGTCGGCCTCGGCGAAGTTGCGGGCTTGGCGGGCAGCTTGGCGTTGCTGAATCTGCAATTCGATCTCTGCTGGCGCGAGGCTGGTCGGGGCTGGCGCTCCCTCAGCGTCGGGTTGTGCTTCCAGCCCCAGGACCTGCGCCAGGTGGACCAGCGTGTGCCACTGACGCGCCAGAACCTCAGGTGCGGTGTCAGTCGTGCCTCGGTTGTCTAGAAGATTGCGCTCGCGGCGCAGGTCTTTGGCCAGCTCGAACAAGACCGAAAGGGCAACTGGGCTGTTGAAGTCATCATCCATCGCTGCCCGGAAGCGGTTTACGGCTTCTGCGTCCAGCTGTTGTTCAGGAGAAGGCTCGGACCAGCCCAGCTTCTCAGCGAAACTGGGACCGAACAGGAGACCTTCTTTCAAGGTTTTCCAGCTATTTTCTGCGGCTTCCAGGCCCTCAGCGGTGAAATCAATCGGCTTGCGATACTGGGCTTGCAAGACGAACAGCCGGAAGGCCATCGGATCGTACTGAGCCATCAGCTCGCGAGCGGTTCGGAAGTTGCC
>JANNOU010000124.1:0-21670 GCA_031399305.1 Leptolyngbya sp. SOY_34_metabat_272 | reverse complement strand
GGGCTGGTCAGCTTAATCTCAGTCTTGGTGCCCCTGTCGGCAGCGCAGGCCAAACCCTGCACGCTCACAGCGATTGTTTGGGAAGGCTACACCGATCCGTCCTTCGCCCAGAAATTTGAGCAGACCACTGGCTGCACAGTCAAAGCGACCTATGCCGGTTCCAGCGACGAGATGTTCGCCAAATTCCGTGCAGGCGGCGGTCGCACTTACGACCTGGTGTCCGCCTCTGGCGACATCACCGAGCGCCTCTATCGAGCCGGGCTAGTGCGGCCTCTGGACACCAGCAAGCTGAAAAACTACAACTCTGTGTTCGCCCCCTTCCAGCAGGCCAAATGGAACACCTTCGACGGCGAAGCTTACGGCGTGAGTTTTGCCTGGGGACCGAACGTGTTGGTCTACAACACTGAGAAAGTCATGCCCGTGCCTGCCTCCTGGGACGTGTTATTTCAGCCAGAGTACGCCGGGAAAGTCACCATCCCTGACAATCCGATGACCATTGCCGACGTCGCGCTCTGGCTGGGCAAACCGGATCCCTATAACCTGAGCGACGCCGACTTGGCCGAAGTCAAAGCCAAGCTGCTAGCGCTACGCCCGAACATCCGCAAGTTCTGGAGCACGGCAGGCGAATTGGCCAACCTGTTCCAGTCCGGCGAAGTCGTGATCGCCCACGCCTGGCCTCTGACCTACACACAGCTGCGCGAGGCCGAGTTCCCAATTGGCTCGGCTAGCCCCAAGGGTGAGCTCACCGGTTGGACCGACTCCTGGATGATCGCCAAGAGCTCGCGCAATGCCGACGCCGCCTACCAGTGGATTGACTACATCCTCAGCGGCGAAGGCCAAAAAGGTGTCATTGATGTCACCGGCTACTCCGGCGCAACCGAGCTGGGCCTAGCCGCCGTCGGCCCCGAGCGCGCCAAAGCTCTGTTCATGGACGACCTCTCATTGCACCAAGAAATCAAAATGTGGCAGAGCGTCCAGAACTACGACAAATGGGTAGAACTCTGGAACGAAATTCGCAGTTAGAAACAGCACAAGCCCTCTTCCCTGAACTCGGGAGAAGGGGCCGGGGGACGGGGGCCTCTGACCTTCAAAAAAACAGGAGGTTCTTCTGAACGCACCTACGGCTGCAGCGATTCAGAAACCGCGTCAGCGCCGGGGACAAGGGGGGCTGTATGCCACGCTGTTGCCGCCGCTATTGGCGATGACGCTGCTGTATTTTGTGCCGCTGCTGATTCTGATTTCGTACAGCGTTTGGCGGCTGGATTACCTGGAGGTCGTACACGAATTCAGCCTCAAGAATTTTGAGACGATCTTCGGCAGCAGCACCTACCGCACGATTATCCTGCGCACCCTGGCAACCTCCCTGGGCGTCACGCTAATCGACATCGTCATCGCCCTGCCGGTGGGCTTTTTCATCGCCCGCTATGGGGGGCGGTACCGGACTTTGCTGACCTTGCTAGTCATTTTGCCGCTGTGGTCGAGCTATCTGGTGCGGGTGTTTGCCTGGAAGATTATCCTCGGCTACAACGGTGTGCTCAACAGTGCGCTATTGTCACTGGGGATCCTGGAGCAGCCCAGCCAGCTGTTTCTCTACAACTCGTTTTCGACCATGCTGACCTTTGTCCACGTCTGGCTGCCCTTCATGATTTTGCCGGTGATCACCGCCTTTGAGCGGCTGCCCGGTGAACTGCTGGAGGTTTCGTCAGATCTTAATGCCTCGCCTTTGACCACGTTTCGGCGGGTGGCACTGCCGCTGGTGACACCAGGCGTGCTGGCAGGGTCGATCAGCGTGTTTGCCCTCACCTTGGGCGACTTCATCACGCCCAGCCTGGTGGGAGGGCCGGGCGGCATTCAGTTGGGCAACGTGGTGTCTTCCCAGTTCGGCGTGGTGTACAACTGGCCTCTGGGCGCTGCGTTTACGCTAGTAATCATCTTGATTGTGTTCAGCTTGCTGAGTCTGGCCTTGAAACGGGGAGCCCTGGAGAGTCTTTAGATGAGGTCTGGCGTGATCGACAAGCCGCTGGCCAGCGCCCGGCCGCAGCCCAAGCCCCGCTTGCTGGCAGCGTGGACGGTGGGAGTCTACGCCTTTCTCTACCTGCCAATCCTGGTCTTGATCGCGATGAGTTTCAATGACTCCAAAATCCTGGCCTTGCCCTTCAAAGGGTGGACGGGTGCCTGGTATCGCTTGGCGCTCAACGACCAGGCGCTGCGCAATTCGCTGTTGAATTCTTTGCAGGTCGCCGCCGCCGCCACGGGACTGGCAACCCTGTTGGGGTTACTCGCGGCCTTTGCGATTTACCGCTATGCGTTCTTTGGCAAAAACACCTTTCGCATCGCGGTGACCTTACCGATCCTGTTGCCAGGAGTGGTGACTGGCGTGGCGATGCTGGCTTACTTTTCCGATTTGGGCTTCGATCTCTCGCTGGGAACGGTGATCTTGGGACATCTGGTGTTCGGGTTGCCCGTGGCGATGGGGCCGATTCTGGCGCGTTTGGGACAGTTTCCCCAGGCGCTAGAAGAAGCAGCGTATGACCTGGGAGCCCTGCCGCGCCAAGTGTTTTTCGGCGTGGTTTTTCCCTACATTCGCAGTGCTGTATTTTCAGGGGCGCTGTTGGCGTTCACTCTGTCCTTCGACGAGGTGGTAGTCACGATTTTTTTGACCGGGCGCGAGAATACCTTGCCGATGGAAATCTGGGCCCGCTTGCGCACCGATATCACGCCGGAAATCGCCGCTGCGTCAACGTTTGTGTTGCTGGTCAGCACCGCGTTTGTCCTGCTCAACCAGTGGGTGAGTGCCCGTGAGTGAAGACCTGCAGCACGAGCGGCTGGTTTATCTGGAGGCGGTGAGCAAGATTTACCCCTCCGCTCAGGGCAATGTTTACGCCGTGCGCGATCTCAACCTGGACGTGCGTAGCGGCGAATTTTACTCGCTGCTGGGCTCCAGCGGCTCGGGCAAGACCACGACTCTGCGCTTGATCGGCGGCTTTGAAATTCCGGAAACCGGTCGAGTGTTCATCAGTGGCGAGGAGGTAACCTGGCAACCGCCCTACCGCCGCAATGTGCATACGGTGTTTCAAAATTACGCCCTATTTCCGCACCTGAGCGTGGCACAGAACGTCGCCTATCCGTTGTCGGTGGCGGGTGTGGCTCGCGCCGAGATTGCGCAGCGCGTGGGTGAGTCACTGGCCATGTTTCGCTTAGACGGATTGGGGGAACGTCGGCCCAACCAATTATCGGGGGGACAGCAGCAGCGGGTGGCACTGGCGCGAGCCTTGATCGACCGCCCAAAAGTGTTGCTCCTTGATGAACCCCTCTCGGCCCTGGATGCCCAAATTCGCGAACAAGTGCGACAGGAACTGCGCGAGTTGCAGCGTCGAACCCAGCTGACCTTTATCTACGTCACCCACGACCAGGAAGAGGCGCTGGCGCTGTCCGATCGCATTGCCGTGATGAATCAGGGGCGAGTCGAGCAGATTGGCAGCCCCCAGGAGATTTACGACCGACCGACCTCCCAATTTGTGGCGCAATTCATCGGCAAGGCCAATTTTCTGGCCGGGACAGTGCAGGAGGTGGGCAAGGAGTTTGCCGTGGTCGATGTCCGGGGCGTCAGTCTGCAAGCCGACCCCGGCAACAGCACCTTAGCAACGGGCGCAGCCATGACCCTGATGATTCGCCCCGAGCGATTTCAAATGGGTAAATACAGCACGGCGCAAAATCAGATCGCTGGCAAAATTGAGAGCAAAACCTATGTGGGCCAGCTGGTTGAATACCAAGTGTCGACCCCCCTGGGAACCCTCAAGGTCGCCCAGCTCAGCGGACGAGGGGACTACGCGATCCAGGCTCCCATTCAGTTGGCCTGGAATGCCAGTGATTGCCAGGTGATTCCGCCCCCGGCGCAGCCTTGATTTCATTGATTTCATTCAAGACGCAGGAGTTTAAGCATGGTCACGACCCCCATTAGAACCGAGAAACAAGTTCATTATCCGATGGTGATCGGCGGCGAGCTGGTCGCCACTGGCAGCCAGGCGCTGATCAGTCCGGCCACTGGGGAGGTGTTTGCCACTGTGGCCCTGGCCAGCCCTGAAGACGTCGAGCGCGCAGTGGCGGCGGCCAAGCGGGCGCAACGGGACTGGGCGCAGCTGTCCTATGGCGAACGCAGCTTGGCACTGCTCAAGTTTGCCGAGGCGGTCGAGCAAAAAGCGGATGAGCTGGCTCAGCTCGAGAGTTGGCAAGTAGGCAAGCCGATTAAGCTCTCGCAAAACAGCGATATTCCCTTCTCAGTTGACAATCTGCGCTACTTCGCCTCAGCGGTGCGCCATCAAGAAGGCGTCGCCGCAGGCAGCTACGTGGGCGGCTACTCCAGCCAGCTGCGCCGCGAGCCCGTGGGCGTGGTTGCGGCGATCACCCCCTGGAATTACCCGCTGATGATGGCAGTCTGGAAGCTCGGCCCGGCGCTGGCGGCAGGCAACGCGGTGGTGATCAAGCCCGCGCCCAACACGCCGATTACCACGATTAAGCTCGCCGAGATCGCCTTAGAAGCAGGGCTGCCTGCGGGCCTGATCAACGTGGTCACCGGCGGCGCGGCGGTCGGGGAGGCGCTGTGCTCCCACCCGGATGTGCGCCTAATCAGCTTCACCGGCAGCACGCGCACGGGCAGGCGAATTACGGAACTGGCCAGCGCCACCGTGAAGCGCGTCACCCTAGAGCTGGGTGGCAAGGCCCCGTTTGTCGTGTTCGCCGACGCCGACCTGGAGGCGGCGGCTCAGGGAGCGGTGGTAGCTTCCTATGTCAACACCGGCCAAGATTGCACCGCGGCCACCCGCATCTATGTCCAGAGCCCGGTGTATGACGCCTTTGTGAGCCGGTTCAAAGCGCTCAGCCAGCAGGTGCGCGTCGGCGATCCCCTGGATCCCAGCACCGACATGGGGCCGCTCACTAGTGAAGCCCAGCGTCTCAAGGTGCACGGCTATGTCGAGGCTGCTCGCCAGCAGGGGATCAAAGTCGTGCTGGGCGGTGAGCTGCCCACGGGCGCGGGCTACTTCTATCCGCCGACCATCCTGGCGGAAGCGCCGCAGCAAGCTCCGTGTGTCCAGGAGGAGATCTTTGGGCCGGTGGTAGTGGTCAATCGCTTCGAGGACGAGGACGAGGCAATTGCCCTGGCTAACGACGTGGTCTATGGTCTCGCGGGCAGCGTCTGGACCAGCAACGTGCAGCGGGCGATGCGCGTTTCGGCAGCCCTAGAGTGCGGTACGGTGTGGGTCAACGATCACCTGCCGATTGCCAGTGAGCTGCCCCACGGCGGCTTCAAGCAGAGCGGCATCGGCAAAGATATGTCCCACTACGCCTTGGAAGAGTACACAATCGTCAAGCATGTGATGTTCGAAACCACCGGCGCTCAGCGCAAGCCCTGGCACTTCACAGCTTTTGGCGACGCCGATTGAGGAGTTGGTTCGTTCTGAGAGAGCGCTTCCTCGGCTCTGAGGAAGCGCTCTCGCTTGCTCAACTGAGGAGGTGAATCAGTGCTGACGATTCGCTCTGTCCAGAGGGCCGACTGGGCCAGCATCCTGGAGATTAATCAGGCGGGGCTGCCCGGCGTCACACCGCTGGGGCTCGCCGACTTGAGCGAGTTCGCCGAGATCTCAGCCTATTTCCGCGTGGTGGAAGTTGAGGGCGCGATTGTGGGCTATCTGGTCGCCATCCGCGCGGACGTGGCCTACGATGGCGAGGAGTTCTGCTGGTTCCAGCAGCAGTACGCCGATTTCCTCTACGTAGATCAGATTGCGGTGTCCGAATCGTCGCGGCGGCAGCGGGTGGCTTCTGAGCTGTACGCCGACCTCGAAGCCTTTGCCCAACAGCAGCAAATTGCCGTCTTGACCTGTGAGGTGAACACGAGGCCGCTGAACCCAAAATCCCTGGCGTTTCATGACCGTCAGGGATTTCTGGCGGTGGGCACGCTCGCTGTCTCGGACGGTCGGACGGTCTCCTTGCGGGCCAAGCGGCTGGCTGGCCCAAGCCCTTGCAGCTGAGCAGTCACAGGTCTCTTGGGTTGGTTTAACGCTCAAGCGTGTGAGCGCGCGGGTTCGAGGACTTCGTCAAATAGTTGCGCTAGTTCCTGAGCTTCGGGGTCCACCTCTGGCTCTGGGAACACGGCGGGTGCCTCCGGCTCGGGCTCCAGTTCGATCAGGTCGGCGATCTCTGGGTCACGTCGGTTGACGATTTCGATCAGCGACCAATGCAGTTCCTCAACCTCGTTGGCGGTCAGGCCCCACCAGCGGATTTCGCCCGCAAGTTCCTGGGCTAGGGCCTCAGGTTCGGCAGTGAGCGCCTGAATTTGGCTGATGGCCACCTCAGGATCAATTGGCTCGGTGAGCTCGGTGGCCCCTAGGCCGACCGATAGCTGTGCGGTCGGCCTAGGAGCGGCGACCGTCTTGGGTTCTGGCTGTACCGTCTCTGGGGCGTCGTCGGTGCTGGGCTCCGGTGGGTCGAAGAAGCCCACCTCAGCGAGCTCGGCAATCGCCTTGCGCAGGATGCCGCTCTGGACTTCCAGCAACACAATCAGCGTAGCCAAGCAGCCGATGCTGCTGTAAGTCCAGGTGGCAAACAGAGCGCCCGCTTGGACCAGCGCGGCGGGCTGCCCCTTGAGCAACGCGCTGGGACGCGGTTGGGGCATGTTTGCACCGACCAGAAAGAAGGCTCCAAACGCGCCCGCCATCAGGCCCAGCAGCGCGAACTGGGGCAAGCGAGGTTCAAATCTAGTCAGCATTGGCGAGTGAACTCCTTTTGACGATTGACGCCCAGAGGGAAACTCCGCTCTAGGAGGTTGTCAGCTAGTTGCTCACCAGAGGCCGGGCTGTGCATCGCCTGGCCTCCGGGGGACCCAATCGAACCAGTATGAATTCTTACAGCGGTTGGCAGGTGGCTTCAGGGTTTTACGATAAAGTTTCTCAAAAGTCAGCCGAATTCTCCGGACTCACGCTCAGCGAGGGGGGCGGCCCAGCTCAACCGGAGGTCTGGCACTGGGCGTAGCTCAGGGGCTCATGAGACCGCTTGCGAAAGCCCTGTGATCGCTCTCCGCGAGACCTAGGGAGGTTGTTGTTGGCGCTCAGGGAAGCCCTGCACTCACTCAGGGAGGTTGGTGACAAGGTTAGGGAGAGCATTGTTAGCACTCAGGGAGGTTGGTGACAAGGTTAGGGAGAGCATTGTCAGTGCTCAGGGAGGTTGCCGACAAGGTTAGGGAGAGCATTGTCAGCACTCAGGGAGGTTGCCGACACGCTTAGGGAGAGCATTGTCAGCACTCAGGGAGAACGTTGTCAGCACTCAGGGAGGTTGCCGACACGCTTAGGGAGAACGCCGCCAGTTGTCGGCAACCTCCTCAACCTCCTCACCCTTGTCGGCAACCTGCCTGAGAGGAGTCAGGCAGCGTCCTGGTCCGAGGCAGGCAGGAGCGCCTGAACGGCCTGCTGCAGGTCGGCAACCGCCTGACGCTGGGTGTAACTACCCTGATCGGTTTGGGTGAGCGAGTCCAGCGTGGACTGCAGTTGATGGCGTAGGGCGTCCACGCCGTCCTGGGTCGGCTGCAACAGCTCCTGGAAGGTGTTGACCTTGCCCCAAAGCTCCGAAGTGGACTGCAGCTGGCTGCGATGCTGGTGTTCTAGCTCCTGCAGCTCGTGGCGGCGCTGCTCCTGGTTGGTCGCCTGCGGCCCCAGCAGGTCCTGGGTTTGGGCAACCGCGCTGCGCAGCTGCTCGATCTGAGCCTCCAGCTTACGCAGCTCCTCGGACTGTTGCTGCTTTTGGCTCTCCAACTGCGACAGCACCGGCCCTAGATCGATGCGCGCCTCGCCGCGATCGGCAGGAGCCTTGCCCTGACGGCGGGCCAAAATCGACTGGTGCTGGGTCAGCAGATCCGCCCGCTCGCGCAGGCTGCGGCGCTGCCCGACCAGCGTCTCGTCTAGCATTTGGTAACGCTGACGCTCAAAGTCCAGGTTGCTCTCGACTTCGATGCGCTCGAAGCCCTGTTGCTGATCCTGATCCAACTGCTGCTGCAGCTCATCAATCGCTTCCTGCTGGAGGTTCAGCTCGTCCTCCTGGTCATTGACGAAGTGAGAGAGTTTCTCGAAGTCGCGCTCCAATTCGCCGACGCGGCTTTGTAGCTCATCGACGGGCATCTTCTCCAGCGTTTCGACATCGACCGTCTGAGCCACCCGCACACAGTCGACAGACTCAGCAATCTGATAAGTCTGCTGGTAGAGGTCATCGTAAGCCTGGAGCTGCACGCCCAGCATGCGCGCCTGCTCTTCGCGCAGACTGAGGCTGTGCTGCTGCACTTTCAGCTCGGCTTGGGCTTGTTCGAGCGAAGCTTGAGCCTGGTGCCACTCCTGCCAGCGCTGCCGCAGCTCCTGGGTGCTGCGGTCCACCTCCGACTGCTGCTGCCCTGCGACGCCGCGCAGCTGTTCCACCTCCTGCCACTTTTGATTCAAAAACGCCTGACGCTGCTCGACCAACACAAACGTCAGATCCACTTGGGCGCGGACCGGGTCCAGGGCCACCAGGCTGCTAGCCACCCGGTCGGTGCACTCCTGCAGGCGACGGGCTTCTTCAGGATCCAGCGCAGTGGACTGGTGCTCCTCCATACGCTCTTCCAGGCGACGCTGCTCGCCGCGCAGATGCGACCAAGCTCCTTCTAGCTCGGCCCGGTTGCGCTCTAGTTCTTCCTGGAGGCGTGTGACCTGATCGCGGTTGGTTTCGATCTCCAGGCGCTGGCCTTCCAGTTGCTCAAAGTCTTCTTCGAGCTGTTGGAGCTGTTCGCGACGCGCCTCCATCTCCATCTCGCGCCGGTTGAGTTCCTGGCTCTGGTACGTCAGTGACTGCTTCCAGGTCTCAATTTCCTCTTCTTGGGCACGAAACTTGTCCTGGAGGCGGGAAAAGTTCTGCAAAATGGTCACGAGCTGTCGGGAGGCTTCTTGAACTCGCTGTACCTGCCGATTACCCGCGATATCGACTAAGACCAGAGCTCCAGAGTTGAAAGTACTGGCCTCGTCGGAGGTCACCCACTCCTCGCCGGTAATGGCAACCCAACTCTGCTCGGACTGCTGGCGAGCCAACAGTTTGAGTTCGGTCTTGGCTGCCATGAAACCGCCCTTCTTTTGTACTTCCGCTAGGTACAGCACGCTCTGTTGTCCTCTTGGTGGGTGCTAAGTGCTTGTTGCTTTCGGTAGCTTACAGGCTCGAGAAAAGACGATACAGCCTGTCCCTCATCGGCTGCCCGACCGGCTCCTGTGACTGAAGCAACGAAGTCAGGCGAATTGTTCATGCCGCTTCTGTCGGTATGACAGCGTTCCCCCACACTAGAATAATAGATGTAATACTCGTCCCTACAAGCCGCTGCAAGCTTGTAAAAGGTCAGGGATTGGCACACAGGTCCAGCCAACCTCGCCCAATTGCGGCCCAGCCAGACTCACTCAACAGGCTCCAAGCTTTCAGCTTGCCTGCGCTGGGTTTGGCAGAGCGTTGGTTGAAGCGACCTTGCTATTGGACGGTCGCCACATCCGGAGTTAAATGGTGGGCAGGGAGGCCTCAGACCGTCCGCAGACACCTGAGTCATTATGCAGGGAAAGTTACACGAGATTGACATCCGCAGCATCCTGCAGCTAATCGAACTGGGGCAGCGGACGGGAGAGTTGTTCGTCGAAGCCCATTCCGGACAGTTCTGGTTTGTGTTCTTCTTCAATGGGGAGCTGGTCTACGCCGCCGACACCGAGCGCAGCATCGCCCGCCTCCAGGATTACCTGCGCCGCCACCGTGCCGACGACGCCCTGGAACAGCTCGAAGCCAACCTGAACGTAGCCGCCTTCAGTGCGCCCGAGTACGGCTATCTCTGGGCGCTGCTGGAGCGCCGGATCATCACCCCAGCTCAGGGCCGCGACATCATTGAGGGCATGGTGCGGGAGGTGCTGTTCGACCTGCTGAGCTTGCATCAGGGCTCGTTTATTTTCGAGCTAGGGCCGTCGCTGTCGCCGCAGCTAACCACATTGCCAATCGCACCGCTGGTTACCGAGATCATGACCCAGGTGCAGGAGTGGAAAAAGTTCCACCCCCTGTTGCAATCGCCGGACCAGTGCCCAGTGATCGCCGAACCCGAGCAGTTGCGTACCCATCTGCCCGAGAACGTCGCCGCGACCTTGGAGCGCTGGGCAGGCGGTCGGGCCACGATCCGTCAGCTAGCACGCTACCTGGGTCGAGACGCCCTCTCTGTAGGTCGGGCAATCTATCCCTACGTGCAAAAAGGCTGGATTCAGATCACCTATCCACCCGGCTCGCCCGCCGCCCATGGTCTGCCGGACGCCTGGCCCAGCCTGCCCGAGCGTTCTCCGCGCGTGATCTGCATTGACGACGGCGTCGCCATCCGCCGTACCGTGGAATATATCCTAAACCGCCACGGCTACGAGGTGACTGGCATCAGCAATCCGCTCAAGGCGCTGAGCCTGGTCTTCGCTCTAAAGCCAGATCTGATGCTGTGCGACATCACCATGCCTGAGCTCGACGGCTACGAACTGTGTGCCATGCTGCGCCGCTCCAGCAGCTTCCGTCAGACACCGATTATCATGCTCACGGGCAAAGACGGTTTCATCGACCGCGTGCGGGCACGCATGGTGGGCGCGACCGAGTACTTAACCAAGCCCTTTGGCGAAAGTGAACTGCTGATGGTCGTTGAAAAGTACATTGGTAGCGGCCATCCTGAACTCAGAAAGTAATCCAAATCTGGCTAACGATTCGCAGCAGGCCATGGTCCGCGCGGACCATGCTGAGCCCTCTCAAGCGAGGAATCGGCAAGTTTACGTCCTGATTTGCACCGGTTTGTCTTGGAATCTATAGAATCGTAAGCATCATAGACAAAGAGTCCTGTGTATCAAGCTAATGTCTCGCAAGCTGAGGGGTGGGCATCTAGCCATTTCCCTCTCACCTTGGGCGCGGAGGTTTAGGACATAGAGCTTGATTGGGAAGCCCGCACGAGTGGGTAGGCTACGGGGCAGGGTTGCGGCGGCCCACACACAGCCAGCACATAATCGATGTGTAGCGGTGTTGAAGCCAGCCGTAAAAGCCCGGATCTTGACGCTCACTGTAGAAACCTGTAAAGGAACCATAAGCGGCGGAAGGGCTACAAGTGTAAGGATGGGCAGAGCATGAGCAAAGTTCTGGTGGTGGAAGACAGCGTCACCCAGCGCGAAATGATCACCGACCTGCTGAAGGATAGCGGGTTGAGTGTGACCGTTGCCAATGACGGTGTGGAGGCCCTAGAGCGTATTCAGGGGCAGCGCCCCGATCTGGTCGTCTTGGACATCGTCATGCCGCGCATGAACGGCTACGAAGTCTGTCGCCGCATCAAAGCCGATCCCAAAACGCAGAGCGTACCAGTGGTGATGTGCTCCTCCAAGGGTGAAGAGTTTGACCGCTACTGGGGGATGAAACAGGGAGCAGATGCCTACATCGCTAAACCCTTCGAACCGCAGGAGTTGGTCGGAACCGTCAAACAACTGTTACGCGGCTGACGTCATACTATGGCAACCGGTACAACAGCAAAGACACACACAGCGTGATCACACTCTCTCTAGGAGAATTCAGGGAACGCGAGACATCCATGGTAGGTAACCCAGACTTCATGACCCGCTCAGGCCAGGACCAAGCGCCAGAGCTTCAGGAGCTTGAATCCCCGGAGGGTGAGCTTCATTTGCGCTTCTACGTGGCCTCGGGAAGCGAATTCGCGCTACCTGCGACTGGCATCCGTGAGGTGATCGCGCAGCCGCCGGATCGGATCACGCCGATGCCCAACGTCTCACCGCTGCTGCTGGGCACGCTCAATCTGCGCGGCCAGGTCATTTGGGTGGCAGACTTGGGGCAGTTCCTGGGCGACAGCGCGCCGCTCAACACGGACCGGGCTGAAATCCCTGTGATCGCAGTCGAAGATCAGAGTGTGACCCTGGGGCTCGCAGTGGACCAGATCGCCGATATGGACTGGCTGGACCCGGATGAGGTGAGAGTTTCGACCAGCGCCCCCGACAGCATGGCTCCATTTTTGCGCGGCGAGTGGTTGAGTGAGCAGACGGGGAAAGTCTTGCGCCTGCTGGATCAGGTGTCGATTTTGCGGTCGGCTCGATGGGCAACTTAGCGGGATGGCGACATGATTTTGAGTTTGACACGTAGTCAGCAACAAGACGCTCAGCTCGCGGCAGCTGAGGCAGACGGGTAGAGGAGGCACCCCCATGGCATCAAGTACCCAGTACGAGCAGGACTATCAGCGGGCGTTCCAGGCCTACATGCAATCCAGCTACCAGGAGGCCGAAGAACTCACTGAGCAGCTGGTGCGGGACTATCCAGATGATCCCCATGTGCGCCTGCTGCGAGGCCACGTCTTCTGCTACGGACTCAACCGGTATACTCAGGCCCGCGAGCAGTATGAATGGGTCCTGGACCACAGTGCCAATCCCGAGCTGGTTGACTGCGTCAATAATGCCCTGGCCGACGTCTCAGCCGGAGAGGGTGCCGGTGGTGGCGCTCCAGGGTTCAATGAGGCCCTGGTGGACGAACCAGCTGATTTCAACTTTTTTGACACTGATAGCAGCGAGGCGGGTACCTCTCCCAGTCGCTTTGAGCCGAGCTTCGACGCAGAAGAGTCCAACGACTTTGAGAATCCCTTTGCCTTCGATGAATACCTGAGCACGTCCAACGACCCTCAGCCCACGGACAACGGCAGATTCCAAAGCGGCGAGTTTGATGGCGAGTTCGGCAGCGAGACCTTTGACGCTTTCGGTTCGCCGTTTGAGGGCGGCGACGCGGTGCCTGACGAGGAGGCGTTCTTCGGCGCACGGGCGCAGACAGAGGCGGGCAGCGCTGGCTTTGAGTCGGATAATCTCTTCGGGGACGGGTCAGACCAGTTTGGCCTAGATGACGAGACGATGGTGATGCCTTCGGACAGCGAGGTCCCAGAGCGCCTCCGGCGACCTCCGGCCGAGCCACCGAATAACCCGTTTGACAGCGGCGATGACTTCACCTTCGCCGACGCGGCCTTCCCCGAGATCGGCTCCACCTTCGCCGATGTCGCCGAAGATAACTTCGACCTGGACGCGCTGGAGAACAACAATTTTGCCAATGGCGTAAGCAACCCCGGCTTTGGAGCCAACCGCGCGGGCAGCAGCTCGACTAGCAGTAGCAGTGGTCAGCGGCAGCCGAGCTACGAGGACACAACCTTTCCAGCGGATGCCCCCTTCCCTGCCGACTCGACAGCGGAGCCTATGTCTACCGCAGGTCCTGCCAACCGGATGGGCTTCCTGGATGAGTTCGACGAGTTCGACGAGTTCCCGGGCGAGGTACCCGACTTCAGCGTCAACTCTGGCACGCCCAGCGGCTTTGGCACAGGTTCTGGCTTCGGCAGCGGCCTACCGGGTCAGGACGGGGGGCTAGAGGCAATGGCCGGACGGGGCACTGACCGCTCGATGGGTTCAGCATCCATGGTCAGCGACGAGGATGAGCTATTCGGGCTCTCCAGCACAGTTGAAAATCTACCCGCTTTTGCCCAGACTGATGGCGGTCCGGTAGAGGCTACTGCCTCCGTTGAGCAGGGGACGATGGGCTGGTTTGAGAACATGCCCTTCGCCAACAAGCAATTGCTAAGCGCGGCGGTGACCGGCGTAGCGACCATGCTGGCGGTAGGCGCGGTGACCTTCGTTAGCGCCAGCCAGGCCCGGGATCAGGAGAGCGTCTCTGCCATCCAGGGCACCGGCGCGCTGATGGCCCTAATCTCTGGCGTCGCCGCCGCAGGCACCAGCGCGGGCGTCGGCCAGCTCACCACCCGTAATTTCAAGAAGGCGAGCGACAACCTCAAAACTCAGTTTGATGCGGTCACGCGCGGCGACCTGAGTGTGCGCGCCACAGTCTATGCCGAGGATGAGCTGGGTCAGTTAGCTGCGGGCTTCAACCAGATGGCGCGGGTGATCTTTACCGCCACCACCGAGGCCCAACGCAAAGCCGAGGAACAGGAGCAAGCCAAGGAAGACCTGCAACGCCAAGTGATCCGGCTGCTAGACGACGTGGAAGGTGCCGCACGCGGCGACCTGACAGTGCAGGCCGAGGTCACTGCCGACGTGCTGGGCGCGGTGGCCGACTCGTTTAACCTGACGATCCAGAACCTGCGCGAAATCGTGCAGCAGGTGAAGGCAGCAGCGCAGCAGGTGAGTCGGGGCGCGACCGAGAACGAGGTATTCGCCCGCAGCCTATCATCGGACGCTCTGCGTCAGGCTGAGGAGCTAGCAGTCACCTTGAACTCAGTGCAGATGATGACCGACTCAATTCAGCGGGTAGCCGAGAGCGCCCGCGAAGCCGAGGAAGTAGCCCGTACCGCCTCTGAGACTGCGCTCAAGGGTGGCGAAGCCGTGGAGCGCACCGTGGCCGGGATTCTGGACATCCGCGAGACCGTCGCCGAGACCACGCGCAAGGTGAAGCGCTTGGCCGAGTCCTCGCAGGAAATCTCCAAGATCGTGGCCCTGATCTCTCAGATCGCCTCGCGTACTAATCTATTGGCGCTCAACGCCAGTATCGAAGCCGCCCGGGCGGGTGAATCAGGACGCGGCTTTGCAATTGTGGCGGATGAGGTGCGTCAGCTGGCCGACCGCGCCGCTAAGGCCTCTAAGGAAATCGAGCAGATCGTGCTCCAGATCCAGAGTGAGACCGGCACGGTGATGACCGCCATGGAAGAAGGAACCCAGCAGGTGATCGAAGGCACGCGCCTAGCGGAGCAGGCCAAGCGCTCGCTGGACGACATCATTCAGGTGTCTCAGCGCATCGATACGCTAGTGCGCTCGATCACGGCAGCCACCGTGGAACAGACCGAGACCTCCCGCGCCGTGGCGCAGGTCATGCAATCGGTTGAGCTCACGGCTCAAGAGACTTCCCAGGAGTCACAGCGGGTGTCCGCCTCGCTGCAAAACCTGGTGTCGGTCGCTCGGGATCTTCAGTCTTCCGTAGAGCGTTTCCGGGTCGAAAGTGGCAGCAAGAATAAAGCCTGATTTCCCTAGCGTACGCAGGGTGCTGAGTCTGCCCTCACCTGCCGCCCAAACTGCGATCGTCTTAGCCTGAAGGACACCCTCGCCATGAACCCTGATCAGCAGCAGCGCATCCTTGGGTACTTCATCGAAGAAGCAAAGGATCATCTCAATACCATGGAGCAGGGACTGCTGAACTTGCAGGCCACGCTCGATGATCCCGAGCTGGTCAATGAGCTGTTCAGGGCTGCCCACTCCGTGAAAGGCGGGGCCGCCATGCTGGGAATCCGCAGCATCCAGCACATCTCCCACCGCCTGGAAGACTACTTCAAAATCCTCAAAGAATGCCCAGGGATTCGCGTCGATCAGCAGTTGGAATCTCTGTTACTGCGCTGTTTTGACCCCCTCAGTGAGCTGCTCGAACAGCTTCAGCGTCCGTTTGGTCTCACCGAAGAAGCCTCCACTGCCGCACTCACTGAGGCAGAGCCGCTGTTTAATGAGCTTCAAACCCATCTGGAGCAGTTAGTGGCTCAGAGCAGCAGCGCCGCAGCGGCTGCGGCTGCGCGGCCCGAAGTCCCCCAAGCAGTGGTCGCTGCCGCTGCGCTGCCTGAGCGCGAGCTTGCCGATCAGGAAGAGCTGAGCGCTTTGCAGCTCGTGTTTCGCTCCGATGTCACGCGCAAGCTGCGCGTGATGCTGGGGCTGTTCAAGCAGCCTGACCGCAGCGATAGCCGCGCCCAAATCCAGAGCCTATGCAATGAGATGCGGGGGATGGGCGAGCAGTTTGACCTGAGCGGCTGGTGCAATCTGTGCGCCGCCGCCCAGGAAGCGGTCGCCAACTTGGACAATGCCTATCGCGATTTGGCAATGACCCTGATCCGAGAGTTCAAGCAAGCTCAGGATCTAGTGCTCAACGCTCGGGCCGCAGAAGTCGCCATTCCTAGCCAGCTACAGGCGATGCTGCCCATCGCGCCTGCGGAGCCCGAAACAGACCTCCTGCCTGCGGAATTCCTGGCGAGCGCGGGACCGGACTTGGATCAAGATCTGGATTTGGATTTAGATCTGGAACTAGACCTAGGCCTAGATCTCGCAACAGACAGCACAGAGGACCCGGCCCCCTTCGAAGTTCCCACCCACTCATCGGTCGAGGACTCGCTGCCCGAGCTGTCAACACCGTCGGCAGCCGAAGACTTCATCGATCCCTTTGCCGCCGCTGAGCTTGAGGTTCCAGCAGCGGTTGAGGATCCCTGGGGCGAATCGATGCCGAGCCCTGAGCCTGAGCCCATCCTGGACTTTGAGAACGACCTCCAGAATTCTTTCGAAGTCGCAGAAGGTGCGCCGTCGACCGCAGTAGATTATCCATGGGGTGAGCTGTCGTTCGATGATGACATTGTGGTTGAGGTTTCGCCGCGTCAGCAGTTCGGCAGTCTGCGGCAGCCACCCACCCCTGAGGTGTTCGAAATCGACCTCTCAGAGGCGTTAGAGAACGGTGGCTTTGAGAACGGCAGCCCATCCGAAAGTAGCGCCGCGCCGCAGGTGGGAGAGACGGAGCTGGATTCACTGGCGGCACTCTTTGGCAGTGAAAACCTGGACTTGGGCGATGTTTGGGGCTCGGAGAACGCCCCACTCGGCGAGTCGTCGCTCAGCGACAGCAGTTTGGCTGACTTCTCGGATCTGCTGGGGCCCGACGCTCTAACCGATGAGCCGACGCCTGCGGCTGGAGCAGGCCCTGGGCGAGCCAATGCCAACTATTCCGCTCAACCGAACGCTGAGGCTTTGCAGGCCGAAGCCCTTTCGGCGCTGTTTGAAGACATCGACACCAATCTGGATCATCTGTTCGACGATGAGATGCCGCCCCAGGCAACCGCCGAAGTCGAGAGCCCTGAGCCAGACTCATTTGGGCTGAGCGATGAGGACTCGTTCGCCGGGCTGGACTTGTTGATCGAAGAGGAAGAAGCTGGCGCTGGACAACTGACGCGCTCCGGCGTGGATCTCGCCCCCAGCAGCCTACCCGCCGACCTCGACACCGACTTCGACTCGCTGTTCGACGCCGAGCCTGAGGCTGAGACCGTGCGCGAGGCCTGGGAATTCGACGATGCCGACGACTTTTGGGCGTCCAACGCACCTGAGGTACCCCAACCGGAAACGGCGCTGCCAATGGAGCCAGTTGAACCTGAGCTTCCTGAAGCCCCAGAGGTAACTCCAGACGACGTCCTGGATGAAATTCTGGATGAGGCCCCAGAGGTGGCTCCAGATGAAATCCTGGATCAGGCTCCAGAGTTCGATGCTGTGCCAGAGCTGAGCCTAGATGAACCTGCTGAAATGGGCAGTGACGACCAGTGGCTCGCGCTGTTGTCATCAGAAGAGCCTGCCGAGGACGTCATCGGATTTGCAGACGTTGACCAGCCGCCGGGCGAAGCAGCGCAGGATGCCAGCCTAGAGAGCTGGCTGGGTCACGACGAAGCTGCTGAGCCCAATGTCGAGGACTTTACCAATTTCTCCTTCGACGACCTGCCAAGCGAGGCAGCAACGTCAGAGCTGGACAGCTTATCGAGCGAGGCAGCAGACTTCGATTTTGAGGACCTGCTGCGAGAGGAGCCCACGCCACTGGCGGTCACCGACCCCGTAACACCGTCCGAATCAGAGCTCGTAGCCGAGATGGTCCTAGAAGCCCCGGAGGACCTGAGCAACGCCACTGGTTTCACCGAGGCTTGGCCAGAGGCAGACGAAGCAGTGGCTGAAGCTGAAGCCGAAGCCCTGGTCGAAGCTGAAGTCGTACCGGCTGGCGAGGACTCAGGACTAGAGGACTTATTGGCCGAAGATCGCAGCAGCCAGGACAGTACCGAAGATGGCAGCACCGATGCCTGGCTGGAGCTGCTGTCGTCCGAGCAGAACCTGGCGAGTTTGGCCGATCTGGATCTGGAGAGCCCGTCTGAGGCGGGGGAAAGCCTGGATTTAGAGAATCTACTCCAGGCACAAGGGTTGGAGTTGGACCCCTTTGCCGAGGCAGACGATCTGGATCTGGAGAGCCTAGCGCAGGCAGACGGGCTGGGCCTAGAGAGTCTATCCGAAGCGGAGGAGTTGGACCTAGACAGCTTCGCCGAGGCGCAAGAGCTGGATTTGGCAAGTTTGCTCGACAGCGAGGAGAGCGACAGCCTCTCGTTTACCCAGGCTGCCGCCGATGAAGTTAGCTTCGATGATCTGTTCGGTGGCGAGGCGGCCAGTCCAATGGACAGGCTAGTCGATAGCACACAGGCAACCGAGGAAAGTGGCAGCGATGGGGTTGAGGAGTTCCTCGGCAGCGTTAACGAGTCCATTGCTGCCGATGACGATGCCGACGACTTCAGTGCCGATCCCTTCACTGCCGAGCTCGCTGACTTCGACTGGGCCACTGAACTCAACACACCTGAGGGGCAGGACGCAGCCTCGCCTCTGGCAGACCTCTTATCTGAGGAGGCCGAGGCAGAAGAGGTGGAGCTCGACCTAGGCCCTGAGTTCCAGCAGGAATTTGGCCTGGAGTTCGGACAGGACGCTGAGCCTGAGTTCGACCTGGAATCCTTGCAGGAATTCGAGTTCAGCCCAGAGGCTGAACAGGCAGCAGACGAGCCGCTGCTGCTGATTATGGATCTCGCAGCGGAGGACGAGCCAATGGCCGCCAGCCTCCCCAGGTCTGCTGAGCCAGAGCTTGAGACACCAGAGCCTGAGGGCGTCGATTCGGTCGCGGGGCTGATGGACTTCTTCAGCAGTTCCAACAACGAGTTTGAGTCCGCCTCAGACGAGCTGGATCTGGACCTGACCGACGATCTGTTCAACCCAAGACAGGATCTGATCAACCCAGGACAGGATCTGAACGGCGAGGAGGATGCCGTGCTCGGCACCGATAGCCTGCTAGACGACTTCAGCGGCCTCCTAGATGAGAATGGCTCCGACTGGGGTGAAACCGCTGACCTGCTGGACCTCAACACCGCCGAAGCCGAAAGCACCGAAAGCACGAGGACATTCCTGGCCAGTCCTGATCTGTCCCCAGCCGCTGAGCCCTCTGCGGCAATGGACGATCTGGCGGAGCTGGACGCTCTACTGTCAGACTTGCCAGAGGCTTCGCCGAGGCAAGACCGTTCTGCTGCGACCGATCTGGATTTCCAAGAGCTGGAAGCGCTGCTGAGCCTGGACGAACCCGCCGCACCGCCGCTGCCCCAGCCGCCGCGCCCAACTCCCCCCGTACCGCCACTGCCGAGCCAGGTCGCCCGTCCTCCAGCGGCGGTGCCCCAGGAAGACGCTACCGGTTTTGCTGAACTCGAAAAGATGCTGGAGGAGGCCGACCAGACGATGGGCGGCCCGCCTACGGCCCCAGGCAACTGGGTGCGCCCCAGCACCACGTCGCGTATGACCAACCGGCGACAGGTAGCGGGTTACGGCAACCAGACGATGCGCGTTGAGGTCAAGCACCTCGATAACCTCAATAACCTGGTCGGCGAGCTGGTGGTCAACCGCAACAGCCTGGAGCAGGATCAAGATCGCCTGCGGCAGTCGCTGGACAACCTGCTCCATCAGGTGCAGCAGCTTGGCGATGTCGGTCAACGCCTGCAGGACCAGTACGAGCGCTCGCTGCTGGAGAGTTCGCTGTTGGCCAGTCGCCAAGGGCAGTCAGCACCGTCCACATTCCTCACTGATCGGATGAACCGGGCAGCGCCCCAGAGCACCCACGCCATGTCCACGGGCTTCGATGCTCTGGAGATGGACCGCTTCACCAGCTTCCACACCCTGTCCCAGGAGATTATTGAGCTGATCGTGCGGGTGCGCGAATCCTCCTCGGACATTGAATTCATCGTGGAAGAGACCGAGCTGGTGGCCCGCCAGTTCCGGCAGGTGACTACCCAGCTACAGGAGGGCCTGACCCGGTCACGCATGGTGCCCTTTGCCCAGATTGCTGACCGCCTGCCGCGAGCTGTGCGCGACATTGCAATCAAGACGGGCAAGAAGGCCAACATCGAGATCGAGGGCCGCGAGACGCTGATTGATAAGGCGATCTTGGAGCAGCTCTATGACCCGATGACGCACCTGGTCAACAACGCCCTCACCCACGGCATTGAGGACCCCCAAACCCGGCAATCGCTGGGTAAGCCGGTCACTGGGCGCATTCTGGTTCGTGCCTTCCACCAGGGTAACCAGACGGTGATCTCGGTCTCTGATGACGGGGCGGGTATTCACTCTGAGCGGGTGAAGGCGAAGGCGATTGAGAAGCGCCTGCTGACGCCTACGCAGGCTGCGAGCATGACCTACCTGGATGTCTACGATCTGCTGTTCCACCCTGGCTTTAGCACGGCGGACCAAGTGGATGACCTCAAGGGGCGTGGCGTCGGCATGGATGTGGTGCGCACCAGCCTCAACGACATTCGCGGCAGTATCAGCACCGACTCTAGCCAGGGCCAGGGCACGACCTTCACGATTCGGCTGCCGTTGACCCTGAGCATTTCCAAGGCGATGGTTTGCATCAGCAATCATGCCAACATCGCTTTCCCGATGGATGGTGTGGAGGACATGCTGGATGTACCCAAGGATCGGGTGCAGATCGACGCTGAAGGGCGGCCCACGATCCTCTGGCGCGAAATGCCGCTGCCGTTCTGTCCTCTGTCGGATCTGCTGAGCTACAACCGCTACATCAGCCGGGGCAGCATCTACAGCGCTGGCCAGGATGACAACATTATCTCGGTGGTGATTCTGCGCAGCGCCAGCCACTTTGTGGCGGTCGAGGTGCAGCAGGTGGTGGGTGAGCAGGAGATCGTGATCAAGCAGCTCGAAGGTCCGGTGCCTAAGCCGATGGGCGTTGCTGGAGCGACGGTGCTGGCCGATGGTCGAGTGATGCCAATTGCTGACGTGCTGGAGCTGATTGACTTGGCACTGGGCCGTGCTCGCCGCGATCCCAGCCAGCTTTGGGACAGCGGGATGGCCTCTGGCACGGTGGAGGAGCTGACGGTCGAGAGCGAGCCGACGGTGCTGATTGTGGACGACTCGATTACGGTGCGCGAGCTGCTGTCGATGACTTTTAATAAGGTGGGTTATCGGGTCGAGCAGGCGCGCGATGGGCAGGAAGCCTGGGAGAAGTTGCGGGGTGGCATGCCGTGCAACTTGGTGTTCTGCGACATTGAGATGCCGCGCATGAATGGCCTGGAGTTGCTCTCGCGCTTGCAAAAGGACGATATCTTGCGGCAGATCCCGATTGCGATGCTGACTTCGCGTGGCGCGGACCGTCACCGTCAGCTGGCGATCCAGGAGGGGGCTAGTGGCTATTTCACCAAGCCTTATCTGGAGGAGGAGTTGCTGCATGCGGCTTCGCGCATGCTCAAGGGTGAGCGGCTGGTCTAGTTAGGGGAAGGGTTTAGCTTGAACTCTCAGCTTCCTGCTTGCTTTGGTGGGGAGGCTGGGGGTTCTCGATTGTTGTAGAGACGAGTTCTGGGCTTTGGCTTTAGGCTTTGCTTGTGTGACGGCTTTGGATTTGCACTGGGGTTATGGTGTTGCGGTGGAGAACCCGGACTTGGGGGGCGTTTGCCCCCCAAACCCCCCTCTGGGGGACGAAGCGCCTCCCCCAGACCCCCTGCGCGAGGGGTGAGTGACACGCTTAAATTAATGTCGTTCAGTTCAGA
>JANNOU010000102.1:0-87475 GCA_031399305.1 Leptolyngbya sp. SOY_34_metabat_272 | reverse complement strand
CAGACAGACCGCGTACTGGCTGGAGTTCAGCGGCACCGGGTCGGTCAACAAGAAATCGCCCGAGCCTGCGTAGCCGACCCGCTTCGGGATGCCGGTCAGTTTCTGGTTGAGGGTAAACGCTTTGTGGTTGAGGGCAAACGTTTACTGGTTTAGGGCGAACGCTATCTGATTGACCCGAATGTTCATTCGTTTGGGGCAAACGCTTGCTCGTCGAGGGCAAACGCTTTCTCGTGAGCCCCAGGCGCAGATGTCCACAGCGGAGCCTAAGAAGAATTCGCTCAGACACTTGGAGGTGTCGCCTACGACTAGGTCATGTGAGCCCCAAAACCTGGCGATGAGGCGATCCTGCTGAGTTGTCTGTCTGACTACCCAGTTGGGGTCATCGCGGCTATTGTGAAGGAGCATCTCTGCCTCCCCAACCCTTTTCTGCTCGGGACTAGACACCTAGCTCAGGCGATCAAGAGCCCTGGCCACGCTGCTAGAGCCTTTCCCCTGGGACTGTGGCAGGGGGTTGCTGTGCTTGGTTGCGGGGACCTGCCGCAACCTGCTATCCGTGAGACTTGGGCAAGGATGCACATCTCTCAAGGGTCTAGCGGACTGCGGACCTCTCTGCCATCCCAATTACGACCAAAATTGGAAGATATGCCGAACTTTACTATGTAATAAAAAGGCACAGGTTGAGGTTTTTGAGAAAGGATGATACCCTATTGGGCAACGTTGCGACTCAGCTCAGTCCCTCAATCATTAGACTACTTTAGTTTTAGTGTTTGTACTGTGACACATTCTAGCTTAGAGTGAACCCATGTCCAATGAATACCGTGTTCTCGTTTTCGGAACTTCAGGTGTAGGGAAGACGAGTCTGTGTAATGAACTGGCAAACCCTGAGAAGCCCAGGGAAGTCAGTGATTCAGCAAAGGGTGTGACATTTGAATCGTATGTTTATGATCCTCCATTTGACCTTGCTGGAACACCCTGTTTCTTGACTGATACTGTTGGTCTTAACGAAGGATCTGGTGGTACATTTGATCCTAGAGAGGCTCTGAAAGAACTTGTAACTCTCTTGTTAAACTCTGAGGCTGGCTACAGCTTGTTAATTCATGTGATGTCCAAAGGCAGAATTCTGCAAATTCATGAGGACAACTACAAATTCTTTGTGCAAACTATCGCCGGATCTAAAATTCCTGTGATACTCGTTGTTACAGGGTGCGAAGATACAAATCCTATGTCTAAGTGGGCAGATGGCAATAGCCAAGAGTTTGAAAAGAGAGGACTAATTTATGAAAAGATAGTCTGCACAAGTTTTGCCAAAAGCGAAGATGATCCTTTTTTGGAGCAAATTTATGCCACTAAAAGACGTGAGTCTTGTGTGAATGTAACTGATGCCATTAGTGACTGTGCCGCAAAAAATCCAATCCGTCTTTACGAAACAGATGCCGACCTTTGGAGGTTGGTTAAGTTTGTCTGGAATGGTTTTCTCAATTGGATGGGTAAACATTTTGATTGGCTGAATACTGAGCGATTTAAGGCTACTATTGACGAGCAACTTCAGGCTTTATTAACCCGAATCGGTTTCTCAAAGGAAGACGCAGAGAGGTTTGCTGGAAATCTTAATCTTTTGAGAAAAAAGTCTTAGAACTACCCAAGGAATGTCACGAGCTTTGGGTAAGGTCTAAATCTTTGAAAAAGTCAGGGAAAGACAGTATTTTCGGAAACTTACATTACATTAGAGTCGGCGATGGCTACTAAACTCATCAGGCTAGGGAAAGATGTTGAAGGTGATGCATCAGTTCTAATAGAAGTAGAAGCGCCACAAAGTCAATTCAATGAAATTTCTGCCAGAACTGCTGCTGGAGTTGATGCAACTCTTGATAAAATTCAGCCTCTCTTAGTGAAAGCCTGTCATCCTGTCATCGCTGCTCTCAAGGAAATTAGTGAGGAAGCAAACGTCGAAAAGGCCGAAGTCCAGATAAGTTTTAGTTTTGAGGCAGGGGGAAATGTTTACATAACAAAATTTAGTACAACAGCCAATTTAACAGTCAAACTAGAACTTAAACCAAAGGGTTAGCATATGAGCTTAGTATCCAGGACTTCAGTTAAAGAATCAGTTGTTAGAATCACTAGTACTGAGCATGGAAAAGGTGATTATGGCACTGGGGTTGTTATTTACCGAGACCAAAAGTCGGCTTACGTAGCGACCTGCACCCATGTAGTTAGAGATGTTGGTGGAGAGGAAAAGATAAAAATTGCAGACAAGGTTGCAAAAGTTCTCGTGTCTAGTGAGGAAACTGATCTATCAATTCTACAGGTTGAAGATCTAGGGATACAGCAAGTACGCCTTATTAATGCAGGTAATGAAGGTACTCGTTGCATCATATACGGCTGTCAATCTTTCGAAAATAACTCTGATCTATATGAGGTTAGATCAGTTCATGGCAATTTAGGGGAGGAGGGCTGGTTGCAAAGAGAAGGAAAGGGAATTGAAAGCCGAACACGAAGTTGGCAAGTAAGAATTGATGACGCAACTTTAGATCCTGGCTATAGTGGCTCCCCTGTGGTTATCGAAAGGAATGCTTCTAACTACGTTATTGCTATAGTTAGTCTCGGACGAAGTGATCGCACGGAAGGACGAGCTATTTCCGTAGAAACTCTTGAGAAAATTTGGCAGAGGGTACCGTCTGATGCATTTTTTGACGATACTCGGCCTGACCTTTTTGCTAATTATCTGCGCGAAACTGGCATAGACTATACCCAACTGAGAGACTACCTAAAAGAGGGAAAGTGGAAAGAAGCTGATTTTGAAACTGCATATATTATGATGCACCGAGCTTCTTGGCAAATGCAGCTTAACAGAAGCAATAGTTATTTGGAGAAAGCTAAGGAGCTTCTTGAAGAAATCCCCAAACCTCCTTTCGTAGACGGGGTATTAGAGAAGGTTAAAGAAGCTGGTGAAAGTGAGTTCTTGAAGTACTCTAAATTAGGTGTAGAGAGATCTATTAAATTTGCTCTCGCTTATGGCAGTTTGTCATCTGGAGGAGACCAATTAACAAGCTTAAAGCGACTTAGGGCATTCCCGTTATTGGATCTAATTACAATAAATGACTTGTGGATAAACTATAGCGGTGGGCGCTATGGTTTTAGTGTCCAGAGAGATATTTGGTTAAAGCTTTCAAGGAATGGAGAGGTGAGTGATACAAAAGTCTTTGAGAACTTCTGCCAACGTGTTGGTTGGCAACTAGAATGGAATTTATTTGACCACGCTAGAAAAATCTTTCAAATTAAAGACTTAGCATCGCTCAAGAATTTTACAGATCCTTCTCAAGCCAAAGCTCTTGCTGAAATTAGAACAGGATTTAAGCGTTTGATGGACATAGAAATAAAAAGTCTCTCTAAAGAAGGATGCTATCCTTTTCTAGGAATAAGATGTTTCCGTTCTAGAAATCCGTTCAAGCTTAACGACATTTATAGTTTTCTAGGTGTAGATCTTGAGCAAAATGCAAAAAATTCTGCAATCAGAACTATTAATACTCTAATCAATATGCTTCAGGAATGTGGGATATGAAAGTTTACTCAATTGCGAATCATTTCAGCTGAAAGGCATTTAATTTGCACAGTCTGCATGTCCAGCAGTTCTCCCTCAGTGGTTTCAGCAATTGGAGTATGTAAACTAAATGCCGAACAGCTTACTTGGTTTAAATTCTTTTCTTTGTGAGTAGAAGGAGGTGTCGTCATGCTAACAGTTCTACCAGTAGCCAATCATGGGATAAGTTATGGAATTTGGGTGTTAAAGAATTTAGTCAGTCGATATGAGGAGAATGTTATAGCAATTATTCAAATTGGTGGAGAAGCAGATAGTAAACGTCCATCTTCAATGACTTCTTTCATTGTTTTGCTTATGGATGGCTTTAACTTTACTGCGTTTGTTAGCCATCTAGGTACATCGCCTGAGACAGAAAGCTATTCGGGGACAGGAAGCTATTGCTATAAAGAATTCCGCGACTTTGCCATGGAATTTCAAGGAGAGGTTAGCGGAATACCGCGTTTATTCCAAGACAATAGTAGAGAGGTTAATCAGTACGGATTCAAGGCAAGGTATGTAGGTTTCTCGTGGGATAACTTCTTTGACGAAGCTTTAAAGGATCTTAATTGCAAAAAAGAGAACTTGAGACAAGAGTTTTGGGCCACGGAGAAAGGTATGGACTGGCTCATGAATGTTTACAGAGTTTTTCTTCTTAATGGTGTGTTTACTCATTTATGGGAAGGAGCAGAGAATGACGATTAGCAAATTTAGCAAGTCTAATTGCCCAATCGTCGACTCAGCAATTAGAGATGTTACAAAATAGTGAGAACAGACTTCAACGATGGGAACAACACTCACTTTCTTGGCTTGGCTTTTTGAACTCAAGCTGCTGCTTCTACATGGTAGTTCCGTAGTCCACAAGCCATCACCATGAACCTGTCTTCTGTGGTTACTCGTCGATCGCGGTATATCTCACTCACCACCTTTAATGGCTTCACTCCAGCTAACACATGTTCTACCAACACCCGAGCTTTAGCGGTCACCTGATTGATTTCCTTAATCGGCTGAAATTCAAGGCCCGTCGGGTCTTAAGCATTCTACCTATGCTCTCGACGACAGTTCTCTGGCCGCACCTTACCTCACCATCCTTTATTTCGCAACAGGTCTAGTCATGCCACAATTCCTTGGTGGGGATGCAGCCAATATCTTATTTGCTGGTATTCAAGGTTAAATCAGTATGAGGTTGTCTTTGAGGCGGTTGATGAAGCGGCGAGCTTTTAGTCATTATGCAGAGTCAAACTATTTCTTGAGTTCGTCATTTTCTAGACTTGTAGAAATCCATACAGGAAATATAATAAGTTCAGTACATTTGTTCGAGGAATTGAACAATGATTGATTCCAGCATAGTCCTAGAGATTTTGGCGTTCTGTGGCAAAGGCATAGCTAATGCAGGTCTTAAAGATTTCTATGAAAAATGGAAGGATCTTGTCAAGGCAAAGATTGCGGGTACAACTGTAGCTAAAACTGTAGAACCTAAGAAACTGCTGGAGCAGTATGAGCAAAATCCCAATACTTGGAAGCAACCAATGAAAGCAGCTTTAGATGAAGCTCAAGTTGGCAAAGATGAAGAGATTGTCAACGGAGCGTTACGTCTTCTTGTTTCGATGAAGCCTTCACAAGATAGTGGAACTTTTCAAGGTTTCAATAACAACGGCTCTGGAATACAGATTAATGTTGGTAACAAAGCTATCAAGAACAACACTGTATATAATCAAGCACCTGAGTTTTTTGACGAAGTTGACGAGAAGAATGGCTTTCGGACTCGAACTACTTACCGGAGAGATCCCGTAACGGGAGCACGTGTAATAGTCGGAAAAGAACTTGCATAAACATTCAAGAAGGAAGCGGCATAAAACTTCACGGCAGCGGACGGACGAAAGCCGCTAGTGGAGATGCACAAGTTGTTTGCAGCCGCTCAACCGCACTGTTAGACCGTTTAAGTTATCCATGAGGGCTTGACTAAGCAACTTATCTGCAAAGTACGATCACTTTTGCGTTCTCGATGACAAAGACACTAAGATGTTTCATCCAACGGGTGATACGGTGAGATATTCTTTGATTTGAGGTAAAGGTACATGGGCTATTTGGCAACGAACTTGAGAACGATTCCCTCAAAAGGATTTAATTGGTACATCTTCTTTTTGCTCGATAAATGGAATGACCCATTGAGAGATGAGGTAGAAAGAAATTTTCTTCACTTTGCTGAAGAAGTTGGCTCTGGTTGTTTGGCAGTTCAAGGAACAGATCGAGTTAGATTCTATAACGAGGTGCTGTCTAGTGAACTTATGAAGTTTTCCCCATCCAGAAAGGATTTGCCATTACCAGCACTCGTTGTCTCTAACCACTCTCCTGAGGACATGGATGATAGTACTGGAATTAAGGATATGAGTAATGCTCAGTTGATGATTTTCCCACTTACTGCAAAGTATATCAAACCAGGTTCCATTACTGAATTTCTTAAAGACCTTGCATCAACTCTCAAAAAAGATGATTCTATAGAGAAACTTGGAAACAAAGAAGAAATCAACAGAAAGTGGAGTTGGCTAACTAGGTATTTTGAAGTAAAACCATCTTTTTTTGGTATTGAAGTAAAGGTTAACCAAGTAATCGAGGATTTATTTCATCAATAGAGGTGTTGCGGAATAAATCGACCACGCTATGTGTAGGTTCAAAGGCAACGGGATCCCGCTTGAAGCTATACTGTCCAAAGCGTACCTCAATTATTTCGCAACACTTCTAATAGTGTAGGAGATTTACTGGGATGGGAAATGTTTATAAGTCGCTCGTGTCAATGGTCTAACATAAGCCCTCGTATGCTGAGAGCAATCAGTGGAAACTGAGAGGAGAGCTGAGCGGTGAATCTGGATAAGCCCTCAAGCCAACAAGCTTGTGGCTCAGATTATATAGATCCCGATTCGGTTCTTCACTGGGTCTGGTTGCCTGAAAACCAGTATCAAAAAGACTTCTCAAGCTGGAACCAATTCTGCATTTATGAAGAGAGGAAGCAATAGGGTGGCAGCACCCTCCGAGCCTTGAGCTTGAGTCTAGTGGCTCTCCCTCCTGCTTGTTTCCCCATAAACCCCGGTGTAGCGGACTGAAGCAAGCCACTGGTGCTGAGTTCAAGGCTATTTGCAGCTGCTGACCGGGAAGTTAGCCTCAGGTTCCCAATTGAGACAGGGCATCCAGGTTACCTGTTTAGAGTTCAAAGTCAAGTTTCTACAAAATCACCTGCGAGCCTTCATGTCCCAAGAGCAGCAACCTCCCATGCACAGTCGCAAGATATCATAGAGACAACCTGAAACACAAACTTTCCCATGACGACCCTGCCAGAGATTGAGTTGGCTATCAAACAAATGTCAGAAAATGACATTCACCAACTCGCGGCTTGGCCTCAGAGCTATTTGGATGAAGTGTGGAAGCAGCAAATTGAAGCTGTCTAGTATCAGGAAAACTGGATAATCTAATTGCCAAAGCGGAGGCAAACATTTCAACCAACAGAGTGAGAGACCTCGGTGAAGTCCTTCGCAACAGCTGACTTCTGGAAAGCATGTGAAGATATGCATGTCGATCGTGCAGGTTTACTAAATACAGCTTTGCGATCACAAATGGAGAAAACTAATGCAGATCACGATTGACCTACCTCCAGATCTCGAACAAGACCTCATCCGCCAAGCGGCGCAATCAAATGTTTCGCTCCAAACCCTGGTTCTCCAAGCCTTACGTCAGCTCATCCAAACCACACCTGGCTCTGTCTCCCAATGGTCAGATGCCGTCCTGTCTTATGAAGGAATTCCTGACTTCCCCGCCTTCGAGTCCTATCGGGATCAACTCCTCCCGCCTCGTGAACCGGAATTATTCTGATGCGATATCTTCTCGATACTTGCGTCATCAGCGACTTCATCAAAGGTGAAGCTGGGACTCAGACCAGGCTCAAGCAAACGCCACCTGCCGACATCGCAGTTTCTAGCATTACGGTCATGGAGTTGCGCTACGGCTTGGCGCTCAATCCTCAACGCGCCCAGAAAGTTGAACCGACAATCGCCAGTTTTATTGCTTCTGTGACGATTCTCCCTTTCGACACCACCGAAGCTGAACAAACGGCTCAGCTCCGTGCCATCCTCAAATCTCAAGGACAGCCGATCGGTGCTTACGATGTGTTGATAGCGGCTACTGCACTTCAGCATAATCTTCTCATGGTCACTGCAAACCAGCGAGAATTTGATCGAGTTCCTGGTTTACGGACCGAAAATTGGCGACAGACCTAGAAATCCTGGTTGAACAGATCGCAGACTAACTATAAGCCCTCAAGCCAACGACCTTGAGCCTCAGATTGTAGACTCACAGAACATAGGACGTTGGAGGAAGAACTGGGAAAGAGTGGAGATAAGGGAAGATGAGCCAGCGAGATAAGCTACTGGTCAAAATCCTCCTGTGAGCTTCTGATGCTAACATTCCCTTTGAGCCGCTGTGTAAACTGCTACGCACGCTTGGTTTTGAAGAACGCATCCGAGGCAGTCATCATATTTTCTCCAAGGGTTGAAGACATCCTGAATCTCCAGCCCAAGCAAGGAAAAGCCAAAGCATACCAAATCAAACAACTTCGCGCCGTAATTTTGAACTATCAACTCGGAGGACAAGATGAAGATTAAGTATGAACTGATTATTTACTGGAGTGAAGTCGATCAAACCTTCATCGTTGAAGTACCTGAACTGCGCGGTTGCGCGGCAGATGGTGAGACTTAACAGGAAGCCGTGCAAAATGCAGAAGTCGTGATTCAGGAATGGATTGAAACTGCACAAGCACTAGGGCGACCCATTCCAGAGCCTAAAGGTCGATTGCTGTTTGCATAAATCGTTGGTTTGGAAAAGCCGAGTCTGGTAGAGTAAAAACGCCGGGACTCCTCAAGCTGGAACCACCCTGGTGCTCGTCAACTCGTTGACTAGAGGTTCCCCAGGCCCATGAACCCAGAACACCATGGAATTTGAATGGAATCCAGATAAAGCGACACTAAATCTGGAGAAACATGGTGTTTCTTTTCAGGAAGCTGCAACCGTATTCAATGACCCGCTATCTGTAACCTTCCCTGACCCCGACCACTCCATTGGAGAAAGTCGCTATGTTATGATCGGTATGTCTGAGTTTGGAAAGCTCCTACTTATTGCACATACCGACCGAGAGAAAAAGATACGAATCATCAGTGCTCGAAAAGCCACCCGCCAGGAAAAGAGATTTTATGAAGCAAGAAATTGAGAACGAAATGGAAGACGAACTACGCTCTGAGTATGACTTCACCCAGATGAAAGGGGGTATCAGAGGCAAGTACGTTGAGCGATATCGTGCAGGGACAAACTTAGTACTCCTAGATCCCGATGTTGCCCAGGCTTTTCCCAATGAGCAAGCGGTCAATGAGGCGTTGCGATTGTTAATGCAGATTGCCCAGCGCCAGCAACTCAACACTGCGGCAGACTGCGTGAAAACTAGCCTTGATACACCTTGAGTAAAGCTACGAAAATGTTAGCAATGCTGGAGGATGCTGTTCAAGGTTAGCTTGAAGCTGCTAGCCAGCAGGAGGAGCTTGAGCCTGAGAAACAGTTGATTGAACTATCTCTATGGAATCTGTTTCTGGCAAGGCTCTTCGTAAAATCATTGAACGACATGGATGGATATTGAAACGAGTCACAAGTAGCCATTATGTCTATTCTATACAAGAACGGGTATAGCTATCATTCTTTCGACCCTCCTCGAAGACACCGACCTCCCCTCCCCAACCCCCAGGCTTCCGGCTCAACCCATCGACTTCCCCACCCCAGCCTTCAAGCTTGCGTCTGCCCCCTTGGAGCCCCAAGCTTGGCGAGCCGAGCCTCACGCTCCAAGGTCCGAGTTCTCAGCTGAATGAGTCGAGTTTTTGGCTCGGCCTGTGGAGCTTGAGGCTGAATTAACCGAGCTTCGGTCAGCAAAGTCCGAGTAGCAAGCCGTCAGCCGCGAGTTCCAGACTTGACGACTGGAGTTCCGAGGCCAAGTCGCTGACACAACCCAATCCTTGCATTCAACCAGACACCCCTTGCGCAGGGGGCCTGGGGGAGGCGCTTCGTCCCCCAGTGGGGGGTTTGGGGGCAAACGCCCCCCAATTCCGGGTTCTCTCTACCAGCCTCAACTCCCCTAAGTCAGTGCCATTCGCTTCCGAACCTCACAAATAAGCCTCAATAAGCCTCCGACCGAGATCTAGCCCCCAGCCCCCCTACCCCCCCGAACTCGGCAGGCTGGGAGGACCTCCTCTAGCAGGCTCATCCTGTCCCCCCGAGGATCCCACCCGGGAGAACCCCCGCCGCTTACGATCCTGGTCCGCAAGCTGCACTTGAAAGCTGACCTGATCAGCTCCGCTGCCGCTCTTAACCTGCAGCGTCCAGCTGCCAGGACGCAGCGGCCAGAACAGCGCGTCAGTGGACTGGGTTGCCAGCTTCCGACCGTTCAGCCACCACTCAACAGGTTGGTTGGGAGCTGCGGCAAGCTGGAACTTCAGCCGCTGTGTACTTCCCGCCGCAGAGGCCGCAGCCTCCCTGGAGTGCAGCACAAACCAATCCCCCTCACGCGGCGATACAATCTTGAGCCCCTCAGCCGCCAACCTGGGTTGAGATTGCTTAGCCAGCCACTCATCGTATTCACGGGGCAAGCTGAACGCAGCCGGTGACTGCTCGTAGCCACCGAGATCTTCCGGGTAGAAATATTCCTGCACCACCGGCTCACAATCTGGCGTGGGCCGCAGACCAGAAAGCGCACAGATTGGTCGTCGCACCAGACCCTGGGGCAGTGGCAAAGCAGTAGGCTCCCGCTGCTCATGCAGATGCAGCAGAATACGATTCCACAGAGGAGCCGCTCCCATCACACCCGACACCTGACGCATCGGCTCGCCATTGAAATTACCCACCCAAACCGCGACCGTGTAATCCGCCGTAAAACCCACCGTCCAGGTATCCCGGAAATCAGAAGACGTCCCCGTTTTCACCGCTGCTGCAAACGGCAAACTCAGCACCGAATCCACCCCAAAAGCCCGCGCCCGCGCATGCGCATCGCCCAGCATATCGGTAATCAACGCCCAGGTCACCGCCGAGCCAATTGGCGACCGTGCCTGTGTTGCTGGGACCTCCGCCAACCGAGTCCGCAGCTGGGACACTTGCCCTTGCTTGGCCAGCGCTAGATAAGCGCGAGCCAGCTCCCACAAGCTCACTTCACCACTGCCCAAGCTCAGGCCCAGGCCATAGTACTCCGGCGACTGATTCAAGTGCTCAAACCCCAGTCGGTGGAGGCGCTCTAGAAAATTCGGCACTCCCACTCGCTCCAGCACCCGCACCGCCGGGACATTCAGCGAATTGGCCAGCGCCACTCGGACTCGCACCGGCCCCTGAAAGGTTTCGCTATAGTCCGTGGGGCTGTAGAGCCGAGCCCCAGGAATCGCGTAGTGAGTCGGCACATCCGCCAGAATCGTATTCGGACGAATCACCCGCTTTTCCAGCGCCAACGCATACAGAAATGGTTTGAGCGTCGAACCAGGCTGCCGCAGCGCCTGAACGCCATCATTGCGCCCCATTTGTGCCTCGGCAAAGTAATCCGGAGAGCCCACATAAGCCAAAACCTCTGCCGAGTGATTGTCGATGACCAACGCCGCCGCGTGGTGGGCATTGTGCGGCCCTAAAGTACGAACTACCTGCTGAACTTGCGCCTCTACAAATTGCTGCAAAGGACGATCCAGCGTGGTCCGAACCTGAGGCGCAGCTTGTGGCAGCTGACCAGCCAGCCAGAATAAAAAGTGGGGGGCCGCCAGAATGCCCAAAGAACGTGGCTGGAGCAACACCACCTCGGCGTAAGCCCGCTCTGCCTGCCCAGAATCCAGCTGCCCAGTTTGAACCATGCGCTTGAGCACGTAGCGCTGCCGCTGCTTAAGGGCATCCCAGCGCTCATAGGGATTTAAACGAGTCGGGTCATTGGGCAAAGCCGCCAGCAAACTGGCTTGCGCCGCATTCAGGTCCGAGGCCGGAATGCCAAAATAGGTCCGGGCCGCAGCTTCAACGCCGTAAACATTGCCCCCCATCGGCAGGCGATTGACGTACGCCTGCAAAATTTCATCCTTGCTCAGGCCAGCCGCTAGCCGCCAGGCTAGCCAGATCTCCTGGGCCTTGCCCGCCAAGCTACGCGGTAGAGGCTCGATCATCCGCGCCAACTGCATGGTGATCGTAGACGCGCCGCTGACCACCCGCCTAGCCTGAGCTGCCTCAGCTAGCGCCCGAGCTAGCGCCCGCAGATCCAGAGGTCCATGCTGATAAAACCGCCCGTCCTCCGCCGCCAGAATCGCCTGCACAAACTGAGGCGAAACCTGAGCCAGCGGCACCACCGCCGTGTGCTCCTGGTCGCGCGTGAGCAAGGTGCCCAGCGGCAGCCCCTGGCGATCCGTAAATTCAATCGCCTGCTGATCTTGAACCAGATCCGCCGCTCGGATCGGCGCGAGATAGGGGAGCAAACGCACGCTCAAGCAAACCAGCAGCCAAGCCAGCGCGATGCTCCAAAACCGCCGTTGGCCGCGATTCAACCGATGCCAAAGGCTCTGCTGCAGCCAAGCCCCAATCGGTCTCAGCCATCGTCTAGTTTGTCTCACTAGCTCCTCCCCCGCCCCGTGCAGACGCCCTCATTCTGGCTCAGACTGCCTCTGTGCTTAAAGAAAGTTGTAAAAGCCTTCATTCTTAAACCTTCTAGGCTTTAATCGTTGAGGGGGCTTCACAGAAGAATGGACAGACCAATCAAAGCCAGCGCATCAATCCCAACCTTGGGCAGTTACGAAGATTACTAGACGTGAATTTTGCGCAATGGAGACACCCTGGGTGAGCAGTTTTCTGGTCTCCCCACGGCTGGGGAACTAGGCTCAGAAGCCTCAGGCTAGGGAACCGAAATGTAGGTGTGCCGGTCGTCTCTTGGCAATTGTGTGGCCTAGACCCATTGATGATCAGTGAGGGGGAACAGAATGCGAAATATGGGCAGGGTCTTCAAAATTTGGCTGCCGTTCTTACTGGGATTGGCAGTGGTGTTAGGCGTGGCCAGTTGCGGCTCTAATCGCCTGCCGGAAGTTTCTGCCCTCACCACGCCACGTCTACCGGCCTGGATCGAGCAGATCAGCCCAACTGGGCAGGCCGGTCCCCTCGATCAGATTCGCATTCGGTTCGCCGACGCCCTGATTCCGGTGGAGAGCATTGATAGCCCGGATCAGCAAGCCAAATTAAAGCTATTTGAAATTCAGCCTTCGCTGCCTGGCCAGTTTCGCTTTTTGACCCCGCGCATGGTCGGCTTCCAAGCCGACCGAGCCTTGCCCAAGGCGGCGCGGATCAAAGTCACGCTCAAATCGGGGCTGTCAGATCTCAAAAATCACCGTCTGGATCAGGATTTGGCCTGGACCTTTAATACAGAGCCGATCAAACTATCCAACTTGCCGGGTGCTAGCAATTCTGCCGAGGGTATATCGGAGGCGGACGACCAGCCAGTGAGCCTGACGCCAACCCTGGAAGTGACGGCCAACGTAGAGTTAGATCTGGCCTCTGTGCAGGACCGAGTGAAGCTCCTGCCCGAGGGACAGAAAGCGAGTGTCCCGGTCAAAATCGCCCTGAAAAAATCAGAGACGGCCTCCCCCAGTTCTGACCAGCCGCCGGAGAAATTTGATCCCTCCGCCCGCAGCTGGATCTACACCGTCACCCCGCAGCAAGCGCTGGCTAAAGCGACGCGTTATCGCTTGGAGTTTGCGCCAGACTTGCGTTCAATAGATGGCAATCTGCCCAGTGATACCGCGTTTGCCGGACAGCTCACGACTTATTCGCAACTTGCGTTTAAGGGCCTCAAATATGAGGGCCAGCCGAACTCAGGCGGGGCCTATGGGCGATTTGTCAAAGGCAGCGCCCAGTTAGAATTCAACAACGGCCTAGTCGCAGAGTCGGCAGCCGCCAACATCACGGTCAGCCCCGCGCCCAAAAAAGGCCTGCCCCTAGTCCGAGCGGACGATGACAACAACCTTGTGAGCCTCAACCCCTGGGCACTGGAACCGGCGACTGCCTACACGGTGACGCTCGCAGCCAACCTCAAAGACCAGTTCGGCCAGACCCTGGGCAAACCGGTCACGCTTCAGTACGAAACGGGCGACGTCGCCGGGGAGATCTGGGTCCCCTCCGGGTTGCACATCTTCCCAGCGGGCAACGACTTGCAGCTGAATATTGCCGCTGTCAACCTGCCGGAGTCAACCTACAAAGCCGCTTATCGAGTAATTCAGCCAGCGGACTTGGTCTACTCAGATTCGGCCTATCCTAAGGGCGAAGGCAATGATTGGCTGCCCGCTGCCAGTGCCTGGCAAAGTTTCCCCATTGCAGGGCAGAAAAACCAGTCTGCCGCTGTCGCAGTTCCGCTGCGAGAGCGGCTGGGCAGCGCGACTGGTCTGCTGGCTTACGGAATTCAAGCGCGGGCCTATCGCTATGCGGAAAACGGCAAGGACCAGTGGTTCGAGCCGGTCACCTACGGTCTGGTGCAGTTGACCGATTTGGGTGTGTTTGCCCAGTGGTTTCCCGATGCGGGCCTGGTGCGGGTACATCACCTCTCGGATGGCTCGCCGGTGCCCAATGCCTCGGTCGAGATCTATGAATCGAAGTTAGAAGCGCAGGCCCGGCCCCAGCCCAGCCCCTGCGCCAGCGGCAACACTGATCCAACTGGCATCCTGCGCCTGAGCAGCCAGGATTTGCGGCAGTGCGTCAAAGGCGGCGGCCAGAGCTTCTCAGAAGCGCCTCAATTGCTGGTGATCGCACGCCAAGGCCAAGACTGGGCGTTCACTCGCAGCCTGGAATACAGCGGTGCCTACGGCTATGGCATTGATGCCGGTTGGCAGAGCAACCAACCCGAATCCCGAGGCGTGATTTTCTCCGACCGACAGCTTTACCAACCGGGCGAAAAAGCCTGGTTCACGGGCGTGGCCGACTACCTGCAAAACGGCCTGCTCAAGCAAGACAAAAACATCGCTTACGCCGTGAGCCTGGAAGGACCCAACGGTCAAAAACGCGATTTGGGCAGCCAGACGACCAATGAATTTGGCACGTTCTCGCTGGCGGTGCCACTCGACGCCAATCAGCCGCTGGGTTACTACTCGATCCGAGCCAAAGGCGAAAGCGGCGCGGAGATCGCCGGTGAATTTCGGGTTGCCGAATTCAAACCGCCCAACTTCAAAGTCGATCTGGTCTTGGACAAAACCATTGCCTTGGCCAATCAGAAAGTTGAGGCCAAAGTTCAGAGTAATTATCTGTTCGGCGCGCCGGTCGAAGGTGGCAAAATTCAGTACTACGTCACCCGCCAGCAGACGACCTTTATCCCCAAAGGCTGGGAAGCTTTTAGCTTTGGCCGTCAGTGGTTCTGGCCCGAAGAAAGCCCCTCGGTGGCCAGCGATGTGTTGCAGCAGAGCGCGGTGCTCAGCGAGGCCGGACAGGGCGCTCAGACGGTGAGCGTGGCCCAAGATTTGCCCTACCCGATGGCCTACCGCGTCGATGCCCAAATCGCCGACGTGTCAAACCTGTCGGTGTCCGACTCCAAAACCTTCACGGCGCTGCCCAGTGACACCTTGATCGGCCTTCAGAGCCAGTTCGTGGCTGAGGCGGGCAAGCCCTTGGCGCTGCAGGTGATTGTCACCGACCCAGCGGGGCAGGCCAAGGCAGGCCAGCGCCTCAAGCTGGAGCTCCAAGCGATGCAATACAGCAGCGTCACCCAGGTGGTCGAAGGCAGCGACACGGCTCGCAACCAGGTGGAGTACAAGACTGTGGGCCAGGTTGAAGTGCAATCTGGCTCGAGTCCGCAGACGGTTTCGCTAACGCCGCCCCAATCTGGGTCTTATCGCATTCGGGCCAACCTAGCCAATGCCAAAGAGGAGCGCAGCGCCACCGATCTGCAGATCTGGGCGACCGGCAGCAACGCAGTCGCCTGGGGGCAGGAGAGCGACAACCGACTTCAGGTCCGGCTGGACAAGGAAACCTATCGGCTCGGCGAAACCGCCACGGCGCTGATTCAGTCTCCCTATCCGGAAGCGGAGCTGTACTTTGCGGTCGTGCGCAACCGCACGATCTACCGCACCACCACCAAGATCAAGGGCGGCGCGCCGCAGATCCGCTTTAAGGTGACGCCGGAGATGCTGCCCAACGCGGCGGTCGAAGCGGTTCTAGTGCGGCAGGGGCCGCCCCTGGCCCAAGTCGAGCCAGGCAGCCTGGACAATTTGACCCGCATTGGCTTCGCCCCCTTCCAGGTCAATTTGGAGAACCAGTACCTGAAGCTCCAGCTCAAACCGGGACAGCCGCAGCTCGAACCCGGTGCCGAGCAGACCATCCAGCTCGAACTCCAGGACGCTCAGGGTCGGCCCGCTCGGGGCCAGGTCACGGTCATGGTGGTCAATGAGGCCGTGCTGCAGCTAAGCGGCTACCGACCGCCGAATCTGGTGGAGACGGTCTACGCTGCGCAACCGATCTCGCTGCGCTTCAGCGATAACCGGCCCGATGTGGTGCTGCAACCACTGTCCTCGCCAGTGGACAAAGGCTGGGGCTATGGTGGCGGCCTCTCCCAAGGCGCGGCAGGCACACGCATCCGCACCGACTTCCAGGCCCTGGCCTACTACAACGGTTCAGTGCGCACTGACGCTCAGGGCAAAGCCCAGCTGAGCTTCAGGCTGCCCGACGACCTGACCACCTGGCGGGTGATGGCCGTGGCCACCGACGGCGAGCAGCGCTTTGGCAACGGCGAGGCGAGCTTCCTCACCAGCCGCCCACTGCTGTCGAATCCGCTGCTGCCGCAATTTGCCCGTCCCGGTGACCGGCTAGAAGCCGGAGTTGCGGTGACCAATAACACGCGCCAGAGCGGCAGCCTGACCCTCGACGGCCAGCTCAGCGGCGGTCTGCAGTTTGTGGACAACAACCAGAGCAGCCAGACGCGTCGCTCCCAAGCGCAAGCCGAGGCGGGCACGCAGGCATATCG
This sequence comes from Leptolyngbya sp. SOY_34_metabat_272, assembly GCA_031399305.1. Taxonomy (GTDB): domain Bacteria; phylum Cyanobacteriota; class Cyanobacteriia; order FACHB-261; family FACHB-261; genus FACHB-261. The sequence goes on along the minus strand of JANNOU010000102.1, from coordinate 70,871 downwards.
TTTCCCGATCGTGGCGGGCAGTGCGGGTCAGGCTAAGCTGCGCTTCACCAGCCAGCTGGGCGCAGCCAGCGATGCCTTTGAACTGCCGCTGGAAATTAAGCCCCTAGCAATTACAGAACAGGTGGTTGAGACGGGCGTCACGACCAACCAGGTCAAGATCCCCCTCAATGTAGACGCCCAGGTGGTGCCGGATGCGGGCGGACTGGAGCTGTCCCTGGCCAGCAGCCTGATTGCCGAGATCACGGCTCCGGCGCGACAAGTCCTAGAGGAAGATGAGCTGCCCTTCCTGGAACCGGCGGCCAGTCAGTTAGCAATTGCAGCCAATTTGCAAATTCTGGCGCAGCGGTACGGCCAGCCGATTGGCAACTTCAAGCCCGCGCAGCAAGCAACCAGGGCGCTGCAACGTCTGCAAAAACTGCAGCGACCGGATGGCGGCTTTGCCACCTGGCCCGGACAGGAAGCGTCCAATCCCTTGGTCTCGCCCTATGCGGCTCGGGCGATTGCCCGAGCCAGGCAGGCCTTCGGGCAAGGGGTTTTGCCGGCTGCGTCTGCACCAGTGCGGGTCAATCCGGCCCTGGTATCGCGGCTCACGGCCTACTTGAAGAAGATCCTGGCGGACCCTGGCCAGTCCGATTATTGCCAAGATGCGCGGTGCAAGAGCCAGGTACGGCTGGAGGCACTGAGCGCGCTGGCGGAGTTGGGAGACCGGCGCAACGACTTCCTCAGCGATCTCTACGCGCAGCGCGAGCAATTCGACCTGCTCACGCGGATTAAGCTGGCGCGCTATCTGTCTCAGTTCCTGACCTGGCGACAGGAGGCCAGGACGCTGCTGAATCAGGTGCAGGCGAGTCTCTACCAGACGGGGCGCACGGCGACGGTGAATCTGCCCCAGGGCTTGTCCTGGCTGGCTTCGCCCACGGCTACCCAAGCTCAGGCCCTGCGCCTGTTCATCGCTCAGAAGCGCGAGCCTGCTAGCCTGGACCGTCTGTTGCAGAGCCTGCTGAACCTGCGGCGAGAGGGCGTCTGGCCGAGCACCTACGACAACGCTGAGGCGCTCACCGCCCTGGTGGCCTACAGCCAGCTCCAGCCGACCCCCCCGAGCTTCGCGGCGACCGCACAACTGGCGGGCAAGACCCTGGGTTCGGCTCGCTTTGAGGGCTATCGCACGCCCAGCCTGGATCTCCAGGTGCCGATGGCGCAGCTGCCGCGCAATCGCCAGGAACTGACGCTCAAAAAGGCCGGGTCGGGCCAGTTGCACTATCTGGTGGCCTACCGCTATCGCCTGCAGGGCAATCAGCCGGGTCGGCTCAATGGCTTACGCGTGCTGCGGTCGGTGCGTGCGGCCAATCAGGCGAAAGCCCTGCAACAAGTCGGTCTCCAGCCGCCGGAGCAGCCGCTGAGCGTGGCCGCTGGGCAGGTGTTTGAGATCGGCCTGGAGATCATCACCGACCACCCAGTGGACCAGGTGGTGATCTCGGATCCGCTGCCCGCAGGCTTTGAGGCGGTGGATGCCAGCTTCCAGACCGCTACGCCCGCCTTGCAGGCGCAGAGCGATAGCTGGCAGCTCGCCTATCAGACGATCTACCGCGATCGGGTGGTAGCGTACGGCGACCATCTCGAAGCGGGGGTTTACAGTCTCCACTATCTGGTGCGGTCGGTGACGCCAGGCACCTTCCTCTGGCCGGGGGCAGAAGCTCATCTGCAATATGCGCCCGAGGAGTTTGGCCGCACGGCGTCCTCCACCTTAGTGGTATCCAGCCCGTGAACTGGTGACTCAACCTCCGAACTCCAGTGGTCAACCCTGGAACTCGCTGCTCGCTGCTCGCCACTCGGACTTGGCAGCGAAAAGCTTGACCTGCCAAGCCTAAAGCTCCAAGGGTCGAGAAAACAGCTCGGCCAGCCAAGCCCAGAACTCGGACCTTGGAGCCCAAAGCTCGGCTAGCCCAGTCTCAAGCTCGAAGCGTGGGGTTGAGAAGCCGGTGGCTTGAGCCAGAAGCCTCGGGGTTGGGGAGGGGAGCTCGGTGAATTGTGCTGCTTGCCAAGCCTTGCGCGTTCATCTTTAACCAACCAAATACTTGTTCCGCTCCACGTCGCGCCCAACTATTTTTTCTAACTTGTCCTGCATTGTCACCAAATCCAGTAAAGTCCAGGGGGCATGGGGAGCAAAACACACCAATACGTCCAGATCACTATCGGGACGGAAATCATCGCGTAGAACGGAGCCAAAAAGAGCAAACTCGATAATCCGCCATTTTTGGCAAAATGCCTGGATGTTTTCCATAGGCAGGACGAAATTTTTGAGTTTCATTGGCTTCATTCCACGCTAAAGACTTTCATGACTTCATCGCCTAGGTGATTGATTACTTTCACCGCAATGCGGAAGGGGCGAGAGGTATCGCTGTAGACACTCTCCCACACAGCTTCACCAATCTCAGCTTTGAGGGTAGTTTTGAGAGATTTGTAGGGATCTCTGGCTCCCAGGAAGGGCGCACTCACCACCAGATCTGACCAGTCCTGGCTCATCCTTACCTCGACACACCAACTGCGAGGCTAAGCCACGGTTACGGCGCTCAGCCGCTGAGCCAGTTCAGCGTCACCCGATCGTAAGTAATCAATCCAAACGGACGTATCGACTAAAATCATGTGACCTGATTAATTGTCAGAGCGGCGACGAGGAATGGGCTGCAAATCGGGCTGGGACCCTCCCAACGTAGCCAGTAGGGACGCCTCTGGAGGGGCTGCTTCTGATTCATCAGGCACGGTTTCTTCAAGAATAGTGACGATGATGCGAGCTGAGCGAATGGGTGGTTGCTCCTCCAGCCACTTCACCCGACCGTTCTCATAAATTGCTTCATAACTTTTCAACATGGCTCCTTTCTCCTAGGGCGATCACTTCAAAATTCAACATTTTCATACAAATCTGCCAACGCAATCTCAACCCCAATTGAGGACAAGGCAAACCGTGCTTCCTTACCGCTGTATTCCGTAAACAACCACTGATTTACATCTTGTCTGACATACTGCTCCACGTGGGGCTTGTATTGGTCGATTAATACATATTCCTGAAAGCCAGAAATTGTGCGATAGGCAGCAAACTTTTCATCGCGATCGTATGCCTTAGTAGAATCCGATAATACCTCCGCAATGAAAATTGGATTGGTCACTGTATCTTTGGGTCCAGGCTGGAGGGTGATCGGGCGAGGCACTACCATCACATCAGGATAGGTATAGAGATTACAAGCTGAGATCCAGAGGCGTTGATCGGTTACGAAAATACTGTAGGACTGACCTTTGAGAGCAGCCTTAAGCAGAAAAATTAGATCTCCCGTAATCTCATTATGGGCAGGGGTACCTTCAGTTGTTGAAATGATCTTTCCATCACGGTATTCATTCCTTGTACCCGCCTCTACTTCCAGGGCAAGATATTCTTCAGGGGTATAGATTCTGATGGGTAGGGGTGCGATCGTCACGGTCAATTCCTCCTGTTTATCTATAGGTTACTCATTGACAAACAATTCGACGAGTTTGTTAAATTCTGCCCCAATCTCGAAGACAGCGATAAATTCGGCAATCTGCACAATGAAGTCTGGCAGATATTTGCTTGGCATTGAGCCACACAGATAGGGAACCTCCAACCCCAGGTTGTGATTCTTGATGCAGGCACGAACGCGGGGATTGGCCTTCGCCGTCGCACACTACCCAGTTAATTTGGCAACGGCGAGGGATTCCTGGCCCCGACCTTTCGAGGTAAGGCTCCAGGCTGGAAAGCCGGTGCTCTTGAGCACTCAACGGGTCAGTAGGTCTGGCCTCTCTAGCATACAAGAGCTCCCTATGGATGTCGCCAGCTCCGAGACCGCCTAGCCGCGAGAGCTCTCAGAACTGGGATGACGCAGTTCTGAGCCCCGTCATCGCAGACTAAAGCAACATCGGTGTTGTCTATGTCTGCGTCATCGCAGTTCTGAACTGCGTCGTCCGAGTTCTGGACTGCGATGATCCGCCAAGGATGAGCCACAACCGCTTGCGCAATGTCCCAAGCCCGTGTGAACTTTCCTCTCCCGAGCTCGGGAGGGGGCGAGGGTGAGCGCCTCTGAGGGAATCCGAAACTCACCCCTGAGATTCCAAGTCTCGCGCCCGAGTTCCAGAACCACCCCGATCCACTCACCTTGACTTGATCAATAAAATTTTCGGAATATAGGCAAAGTCCCAAGCAAGCTCAACAGGCTATGGCGTTCGAACGACTGTACTGGTTCCAAATCGCATTGCGCGTGCGCGGCTCAGTCGTTCCAGCGGTCGCACCGCGAACACTGCTATGCGGCCTGTTCGGAGTCTTTATTTCCATCCTGTACCAATTTGGCTGGCCAGTTTCCCTACCAACACTAAGCAGCCTGATTCCCAGCATCGTCCTAGGATTGCTATTAGTCTTCAGAACCAATACCGCCTATGAACGCTTTTGGGAGGGCCGCAAAGCCTGGGGGACTCTTGTCAATTCAGTCCGCAATCTAGCGCGTCAGATTTGGATGGCAATCGCAGAAGAAGGACCCGCAGACCGAATCCACAAAGCCGCCGCTCTACGCTGGTTGGTCGCCTTCGCAGTCGCCACTAAACTACACCTGCGTAAGCAACCAGTCAACGCGGAACTAGAGGCTCTGCTCCAGCCTTCGCAATATCAAACGCTTAAAAACATGAACAACCCTCCCCTGGAAGTCGCCTTCTGGCTCGGCGATTATTTGCAGCAGCAAACCCGCCTCGGACACCTGGATCGGTATCAGCTAATCGCCATGCACAAACTGCTCGACAACATGGTAGACAGCCTGGGAGCCTGCGAGCGCATTCTCAAGACACCCATGCCCCTAGCCTACGCCATTCATCTCAAGCAATTGCTCCTGCTTTACTGCCTATCCTTACCCTTTCAGATGGTGAGCGACATGCAGTGGTTAACCGGCCCAATCGTGGCGCTGATCAGCTTTACACTTCTGGGAGTGGAAGCCATTGGCATCGAAATTGAAAATCCCTTCGGCCACGATCCCAACGACCTGCCCCTAGACGCGATCTGCGCCACCATGCTGCGCAACATCGAAGACCTCATGACCCTGGCTCCCAGCGCTCGTGGCCAGCTCAGCGAACTGAGCCCCCCACCCGTAGAATCCTAAGCCAACCCGGTGCAATGTATCTAATGCCCCCAGCCGTAACCATTATTGTCCTGACCATAGGCTTGCCAGGCCAGATCCACCAGACCATCCACAATGGCAGCAGCGACCACCGCACTGCCCTTGCGCCCTTCGATCGTGATGTGAGGAATTTGCGAGTCTCGTAGCCGCTCCTTGGCGACATCGACCTCCACAAAACCCGAGGGCGTCGCGACTACCAGCGCTGGCTTGATCTCCTCCATTTCAATCAGCTCAACCAGCGACACCAGCGCCGTCTGCGACTGGCCGACCACAAAAATGCCCTCGGGATAGCGCTGGGCTAGAGTCTCAATCCCCCAAGCCGTGCGCGACTTCTCCCGCTGAGGGCGGGTCAGCGCGTCCATGCTGCAATAAACCGGATTGGCAAAGGTGGCCTGAATATTCGGCGTAATCGCCACCTGCACCATCGGCACATCGACGATGATCGTGCTGCGTGCCGCCAGCGCCGCTGCGCCTGCCTGCAGCGCCTGATCCGAGAAGCGCACCAGACCCTTGTACTCGAAGTCAGCAGTCGTGTAGATCACCCGGCGGACGATTTCGTACTCAGAGGGCGAAAAAGAATGGTCGCCGATCTCGCGGTCGATCATTGCCAAACTCTGAGCATCGGTGACATGCCATTCCATGACGGCCACTCCACAGCTGCGGGGACACCCCGCACGAATTGGTTCAGGTATGGATAAAGAATAGGCCCAATGAGTATGCCCGATCCGGGATCCTTCCAGTGAGCCCGCCTGAAGGCGCTCTTCTCCGGAATTGTAAAGCAATGTTTCAAAGAAATGGCAAGATAGAGCTAAAGAGTAAGGATTTGTTAACGACGTGCCCCCTCACGCGACGCTCACCTGGACCTGGCAAGGCTTCCCGATTCGCTACCAAGCCGCTGGCACCCGCCAGCCAGACCAACCCATTGTCGTGCTGATCCATGGCTTCGGCGCTTCGAGTGGCCATTGGCGCAAAAACCTGGAGGCCTTGAGCGAAGTGGCCCAAGTCTACGCCATCGACCTGATCGGGTTCGGTCATTCCGCCAAGCCAGCCCCCAGCGTCTCTGGCGATCTGCTGCCCGGTACGAGTGTTCCCTACCGCTTTGAAACCTGGGGCGCACAGGTGGTCGATTTCTGCCGCGAGGTGGCGCAGGCAACCCCGCAGCGGCCCGCCTTGCTGATCGGCAACTCGGTTGGCGGTATTGTGGCCCTGCAGGCAGCGGTACTGGCTCCAGATTTGGTTCAGGCCGTGGCTCTGCTCAACTGTTCGCTGCGCCTGCTGCACGAGCGCAAACGCGCGGGTTTGCCCTGGTACCGTGGCCTGGGCACGACGGTATTGCAGAGTCTGTTAGGCTTTGCCCCCGTAGGGCGCTTCTTTTTCAGCCAGGTCCGCACCCGCCGCACAGTGCGCAAGATCTTACTGCAGGCATATAGCCGCCCGCAAGCCGTGAGTGATGAACTGGTAGAGCTGCTGCTGGAGCCCGCGCTGACACCAGGAGCAGCGGACGTGTTTCTGGCCTTTGTGCGTTACTCTCAGGGTCCTTTGCCAGAAGACTTGCTGGCGATTCTCCCTTGCCCCGCGCTGCTCGTCTGGGGCGAGGCAGACCCTTGGGAGCCTGTGGCCCTGGGCCGCGAACTGGCCCGCTTTGACTGTGTGCAGGACTTCATCACGCTCCCCGCTGGCCACTGCCCCCAGGACGAAGCGCCGGAACTAGTCAACCCCCTGCTGCGCAACTGGATTGTCCAGAACGCATCTGTTAGCACCCAGGCTGGTTAGACTGAGGTGCAGGCGCACAGCCCAAAAACTCAGTTTGTAGACGCTGAGTCGGCTCTCAGCCTCAGGATTTTTACAGTGCTTAACCTGGGGAAAGGCCCCGGCCTCGTACCCTTTTTACTATCAGCCCCTATCTAGGAGGGCATACTCCGATGGCTGTCAAAGACCAACCGCCTCGACTCCCGCGTTTTCGTCAGATTGGCAATATTTTGCTGCTGGTGTCCAGCCTATTCCTGCTGGCCAACGTTTTCTTCCCCAACCTGTTTGGCCCCAGGATCCCACAGGTGCCCTACAGCCTATTCGTTCACCAAGTGCAAGAGCACGAGGTTTCGCAAGTCTACGTCGGCCAAGACCAGATCCGCTATCAGCTCAAGGTGCAAGGAGATCAGCCCGCTCAGGTGCTGTCGACAACGCCTATCTTTGACCTGAGTTTGCCTAAGCTGCTCGAAGACAACGGCGTTGTCTTTGCGGCGGCTCCCCCCGCCCGCAATAACTGGTTCACCACGCTGCTGAGCTGGGTGATTCCGCCGTTGATTTTCGTTGCGATCTTTCAGTTCTTCGCCGGACGGGGCGGCTTGGGCGGTGGCCCGCAAGGTGCCCTCTCAATCACCAAGAGCAAGGCTAAGGTCTACGTCGAAGGCGAGTCGGCAAAGATCACGTTTGCCGATGTGGCGGGGGTTGAGGAGGCTAAGGCTGAGCTGGTAGAGGTCGTCGAGTTTCTCAAAACGCCTGAGCGTTTCACCCAGATCGGCGCGCGCATTCCCAAGGGCGTGCTGCTAATCGGGCCACCGGGTACGGGTAAGACCTTGCTCGCGCGCGCAGTTGCCGGTGAAGCGGGTGTGGCTTTCTTCAGCATTTCCGGTTCCGAATTTGTGGAACTCTTTGTTGGGGCTGGGGCAGCACGCGTGCGAGACCTGTTCGAGCAAGCCAAAAAGCAAGCCCCCTGCATCGTCTTTATTGACGAGCTGGATGCGATCGGCAAGTCGCGAGGTGGCAACGGTTTCTACGGCGGCAACGACGAGCGCGAGCAAACCCTCAACCAGTTGCTCACCGAGATGGACGGCTTCGCCGCAGGCGGTGCTACGGTGATCGTCCTGGCCGCCACCAACCGACCCGAGACCCTCGACCCCGCCCTGCTGCGCCCCGGACGCTTTGACCGACAGGTGCTGGTAGATCGCCCTGATCTGTCTGGGCGCGAGGCGATCCTGAAAATCCACGCCGCCAAGGTCAAGCTCGGTCCCGATGTGAATCTGCGAGCAATCGCCACGCGCACGCCCGGTTTCGCGGGTGCGGACCTGGCCAACTTGGTCAACGAAGCCGCGCTACTCGCTGCCCGGGCTCGCCGCGAAGCTGTCACCCAAGCCGACTTCGCCGAGGCTATAGAGCGTGTGGTTGCCGGTCTCGAGAAGAAGAGCCGGGTACTCAACGACAAAGAGAAAAAGATCGTCGCTTACCACGAGGTTGGCCACGCCCTGGTTGGGGCGCTGATGCCCAGCAGCGGCAAGGTCGAAAAGATCTCGATTGTGCCCCGAGGCATGGCTGCCCTAGGCTACACCCTGCAGCTGCCCACCGAGGACCGCTTCTTGCAGGATGAGGCGGAGCTGCGCGGTCAGATTGCCACCCTGCTGGGCGGGCGCTCGGCAGAAGAGGTCATCTTCGGCAGCATCACGACAGGAGCGTCCAACGACCTGCAGCGAGCTACCGACCTGGCCGAACGCATGGTCACCACCTACGGCATGAGCAAGATCTTGGGGCCACTGGCCTACGAACAGGGTCAGCGCAACATGTTCCTGGGCGATGGCATGCCTAACGCCCGCCGAGCGGTGAGCGAACAGACTGCCGAGGCCATTGACCGTGAGGTCAAGGAAATCGTGGATCGAGCGCATCAGCAGGCGCTCGATATCCTCAATGCCAACCGGGCACTGCTGGAAACCATCGCAGGCAAGCTCCTGGAAACTGAGGTGATTGAAGGCGAGGCCCTATACAGCCTGCTCGGCCAGGTGCAAGCGCCAGAACCAGCTGTGGCTTGAGAGCTCAAAAACGGCTGCCATAGATCCTGAAAAGTATCTTAAGATTGCTGTATCAACCCCTCGCCCGATCCGTCTAAATACCTACCCAAGAGCGAGAAACCAGGAGGAAACTTATGGCGCTTGTACCCATGCGGCTGCTGCTGGACCACGCGGCTGAAAATGGCTACGGCATCCCGGCCTACAACGTCAACAACATGGAGCAGATCCAGGCAATCATGCAGGCTGCCCAGGCGTGTGACTCGCCCGTGATTCTGCAAGCCTCACGCGGCGCACGCAAGTACGCTGGCGAAGCCTTCCTGCGCCACCTGATCCTGGCGGCAGTGGAGACCTACCCTGACATCCCAATTGCCATGCACCAGGACCATGGCAACAGCCCTGCGACCTGCTACTCCGCCATCAGCCATGGCTTCACCAGCGTCATGATGGACGGCTCACTGGAAGCCGACGCCAAGACGCCCGCCAGCTACGAGTACAACGTGGACGTGACCCGCCAGGTGGTCGAGGTGGCCCATTCCGTCGGCGTCAGCGTCGAGGGTGAGCTGGGCTGCCTGGGCTCTCTGGAAACCGGCATGGGCGACAAAGAAGACGGTCACGGTGCTGAGGGTGTCCTCTCACACGACCAGCTGCTCACCGATCCCGATGAAGCAGTTGACTTCGTGGAACAAACCGGCGTGGATGCGCTGGCAGTGGCGATCGGCACCAGTCACGGTGCTTACAAGTTCACCCGCAAGCCGACGGGTGAGATCCTGGCGATCAGCCGCATTGAGGAGATCCACCGGCGTCTGCCTAACACCCACCTAGTAATGCATGGTTCTTCCTCGGTACCCGAAGAGCTACTGGCGATTATTAACCAGTACGGTGGCAAGATCCCCGAGACCTACGGCGTGCCCCTCGAAGAGATCCAAAAGGGCATCAAGTCCGGCGTGCGCAAGGTGAACATCGACACCGACAACCGTCTGGCGATCACCGCCGCAGTGCGCGAAGCCCTCGCGGCCAAGCCCGAGGAATTTGACCCCCGTCACTTCCTCAAGCCCTCGATCCAGTACATGCAAAAAGTTTGCCAGCAGCGCTACGAAGCCTTCGCCTCAGCAGGCAACGGCTCCAAGATCAAGCCGGTCTCCCTGGATGACTTTGCGGCCAAGTACGCCAAAGGCGAGCTGGGCGCTCCGCGTAAGAAGCAGGTCGTGGTCGCCTAGTCGGCAGCCACAACCTAGGACCTGACGCCAAGCCGGGTAGTAATTGCACTACCCGGCTTCGGCCTGGAATCTTTCTCCACCACCCGACGGGTACAGTGCCAAGACAGGCGTTTGGAGGCTAAAAACACCTGCGGATCGTCGGAGTGCCAGAAAAACGGGCATTTGGTACGAGGGGGATCACCCCTCGGGTGTATTCACTCACTCTGATATGAGGCATAATACCCCTGTGTGTTCCGGTACGTGCTCCAGCGACAGCGATCTGGCGGATACCAGCAAGTCCAAGTTTCAGCCAGATTGGGTAAGTCGGGTGCTTTAGCCTCACCTCCAGAAGACGAAACGCATCGCCTGTGATTGCATCTACCGATTCAGACCGCTTTCTCTCAGCTGAATCCACTCCAAACGGTCACCCGCTTGATGAAGGAGATCAGCTCTTCGCTGCGCCGTCCCTCGGCCATGCGCAGCGCACCCTCTACTCATACTTGTTGACGGTAGTCAAACAGCTGCCGCCAGATGATGCCATCCAGCAGTTCTGCTGCATGTTCATCTGGATCCGACCGGGCAGCGTGCCCCAGCACGTGCTGGCCTCGCTGAAGCAAATCCTGGCGGGCAACAGTGAGCAGCAATTCTGCTACACGCTCAAGCGCTGCTGCTACATCTTGATCAACAACTGGCGTCTGAGCGCCCAGCAGGAGCCGATCCGGGCACTGGTCCGGATGTTTGAGGATCCGTCGATCCAACAGCAGGCGATTTCTGGTTCGCTGCGGCGGCTGCGGGAATGGCTGCGCAACTTCATCGCTGGCCCAGACTACGAGCACCTGAAGCTCACGGCCCAGCGCTACGAAGACGCCCGCCTCCACTGGAGCTATCGCTACACCCCCTACCTGCTGATGTTGCAGGAGACAGATCGGGCCACCCCGATTGAGCAGCGCCAGGCGGCGCGAGGGCTGGCCAAGCGCTGGAAGGACCGATTCCGACGGGACCTGGCGATTTTCACGGCTCGCTCCGAGTCGAGCGTGGTCAAGCGAGAGGACTTGCAAAATCCAACGGCGCTGGGCTCCTCGGCTCTGACTCTAATCAAGAGCATCTTGGCGCGGCGCAACCGCTATGACTACCAGAATCTGGCGAATTTGTTCCTGGCGCAGACCGGCAACCTGTGCTTTGGCGATTTCAAGCAGAGTCTGTGTGAGTATCTGGTATTTGCCATTCGCAATGACCTGATTGCGCAGATGCTGCGTAACGAGCTCCAATCCCGCCTAGAGCATCTCTACCCCGAGCGTAACCAGAAGCCGCTGAACCGGGCGCTGCTGATCCGCACCTGCAATCAGCTAATCGATTGTCTGACCCTGGAGCGCAATGGCCGTCCTAGCTATCTGTTCAACTCGCTGGTGGGCAGCTATCCGCTGACCCTGGTGATCTTGTTGCTCAAGCTGATCTTGGTCTGCCGTAACAGCCGTGCCCACCTGGAGGCCCGTATTGCTGGCATTATCCACGTCCACCGCGACCAGCGCGAGGATGAGTGTCACTGGCTGGTGAGTTTCCTGGAGACCTTCCAGATCACCTTCGCCATCTACGCTGAAAACATTCAGTACAACCTGCTGAAGATGGAGGACGGTAGCGCGACGGCTCCAACGCCTGAGTTAAGCCGCTTCAGCTCCCAGGCCATGCAGCGCATCTTCTCGCAGACGCGTTGGGAGGGCACCGAGGAGGAAATCCGTAAGCTCACGGCCCCACGCCCTTGGACACCGAACAGTTCGGGCTTGCTCACCTCGGATTTCGACGACGCGCTGGTGGATGAGCTGGCCTGGGAGCCTGAAGGCTAGCCCTCAGGCCCAGCAATCAGGCGCGTGGAGCGCAGAACTTGACCCCTGAGGTTTGTCGCTTGAAGCTTCGAGCCCAAGGCTCAGGGCTTGAGGCTGAAAACACGAGACTTCGAGCCCAAGGCTCGGAACCTGGCGCGCCCGACTCGGCACTCCGAGCAAAATTCCTGACGCGTGGAGCAACACGCTCGACGTCTGCAGCCCTGAGCTCGAAGTTCGGAATCCGAAGCAGAGTCAATGGTGTTCGCAGCCGGAGCGGTCGGGCTAGGAGCTGAGAGCTGAGTCGATCTCCCGGCGGCCTCAGTCCACGGTCAGCAGATCCATGCTGAGGTCTAGCCAACGCGCCCGCGTCACCGGCGCGCTGGTGGAGATGTAGTCCACACCGGTCTCAGCCACCTGCCGAATCGTGTCCAGGGTGATGTTGCCTGAGGCTTCGATTTTCACAGCAGAATTCTGCTGGCGGATCAGGGCAACCGCCTCGCGCATCAGCGCGAGGGGCATGTTGTCGAGCATGATGATCTCGGCCCCCGCCGCCAGTGCTTCCGAGACCTGCGCCAGCGACTCAGTTTCGACCTCGACCGTGAACGGGTAGGGAATCTGGGCGCGGATGCGCTGTACGGCGACTTGGATGCCACCTGCCGCAACGATGTGGTTGTCTTTGATCATCACTGCGTCGTCTAGCCCCAGACGGTGGTTGGTCGCGCCGCCCACCTGCGTCGCGTACTTTTCTAGCAAGCGCAGGCCCGGTGTGGTCTTGCGCGTGTCAACCAAGCGAGCCGCTTGGCCCGCCAGTTTCTCCACATACTGCCGGGTCAGGGTGCTGACCCCGCACAGGTGCATCACCAGATTGAGCGCTACCCGCTCGCCCATCAGCAGCCCATCCAGGGGACCAGCCAGCTGAGCGATCACCGTTCCGGCCTGGCAGGTCTCGCCTTCGGGCACCCGCGCGGTGAACTGGATCTGCGCATTGAGCAACTGAAAAATCCGCGCCGCGATCGGCAAGCCTGCAACTACCCCTGCCTCTTTAAGCAGCCAGCGGGCGCTACCGGTAGGGGCCTGATCCAAAAATAGGCTTTGGCTGGTGTAATCGCCGCGCCCAATGTCTTCACGCAACCAGGTTTCTAATAGAGGATCGAGCACCACCGCAGGAGGCAGAATCGCCATAGATCTTGCTTAGGAATGAGCAGGAATTAAACAGGATAAAGACTGGAATCACTGAAGTTTGTGATTAACATAGTCCTAGGTTACGGCGCAATTGGCATGGAAAATCTGCAGCCTTTAGGGTCTGTGATCCAGGGCTCTCTGAGCGAAGGTATCGAAGTCCGGTTGCATCCAGACGTGTCAGTTGAAGACATGCGCGTGGGCAAATTTCTGGTTGTCCAGGGTCGGCGCAGCCGCTTTTTTTGCATCCTCACCGATGTGAAACTGGGCACCGCCAGCCATCGAATCCTGGCCAATCCACCCGACCCCAATAACACCTTTCTCACCGAAGTCCTCTCGGGTACTGGCACCTTTGGCACGGTGAGTTTGACGCCGATGCTGATGTTTGCCAGCGATTCAGAAACCCTGGAATTGCGCCCGGTCAAAACCGTGCCCAGCCATTTTAGCCAGGTTTATGACGCGCAAGAGCGCGACTTTCGCGCCGTGTTTGGCTGGGAAGATGATCCGCATCGGCGCAACTTTTCGGTCGGCCAACCGATCGACATGGCCGTGCCCGTTTGTCTGGACCTCGACCGCTTGGTCGAGCGCAGCAATGGCATTTTTGGCAAATCGGGAACGGGCAAATCCTTTCTCACGCGGCTGCTGCTGTCGGGCATTATTCGCAAACAGGCGGCGGTGAACCTAATCTTCGACATGCACTCAGAGTATGGCTGGGAGGCCGCCGCCGAGGGCAAACAATTTCACACGGTCAAGGGGCTACGCCAGCTCTTTCCCAGCCAGGTGCAGGTTTACACGCTCGATGTCGAGTCCACCCAGCGACGCGGCGTGCGCGACGCCCAAGAACTCTACATCAGCTACGACCAGATCGAGGTCGAAGATCTGATGCTGGTGAGCAACGAATTGAACCTCTCCGAGGCCAGCCTAGAGAACGCGATTATCCTGCGCAATGAGTTTGGCAAAAGCTGGATCACGCGGCTGCTGAGCCTGTCCAACCAGGATATCCAGGAGTTCTGCGAAACCAAAATGGGCTCCAAGTCCTCGATCATGGCGCTCCAGCGCAAGCTCACCCGCCTGGACGGCCTCAAGTACCTGCGCAGCACCTGTGCCCACAACTACGTAGGCCGGGTTCTAGAAGCCTTGGAAGCGGGTAAGCATGTGGTAATCGAGTTCGGCTCCCAGTCGAATTTGCTGTCATATATGCTGGCGACCAACATCATCACCCGGCGCATTCACGCCAGCTACGTGCGCAAGGCCGAACACTTTTTGCAGACCAAAAACCCCAGCGACCGACCGCGCCAATTGGTGATCACTATCGAAGAAGCCCACAAGTTCCTCGACCCCTCAGTGGCCAAGCAGACGATCTTCGGCACCATCGCCCGCGAGATGCGCAAATACTTTGTCACCCTGCTGGTGGTGGACCAGCGCCCCTCCGGCATCGACAACGAAGTCATGTCCCAGATCGGCACCCGAATTACCGCTTTACTCAACGACGAAAAAGATATCGACGCCATTTTTACCGGTGTCTCCGGCGGGCAAAATCTGCGCTCGGTGCTGGCCAAGCTGGACTCTAAACAACAGGCCCTCGTGCTGGGCCATGCCGTGCCCATGCCCGTAGTGATCCAGACCCGACCCTACGACGAGGCCTTCTACGCTCAGGTGGGCGAGTCTACTTGGGAGGAAGTCCCTGCAGAAGTTGTCTCCGCCGCCGCCGCCGCCGCTCGGGCGGACCTCGGCCTATAAGCGCTGGGGGGCCAATCAGGTCTCAAGACTGGGGTAATTGAGGCGGCAGCTCAGGCGACTTGAACTGCTGCCAAGCGCGCTCAACCACCCCACACAGCCACTGGCGCAGCGACGGATCCAGCAGCTGATCGTCCCGGCTCAACTCCGACATCACCTCAGTCAGCGACTGCCCCTGCGACCGGGCAATGCGGATGACTCCCAAAATCGCCGCCACGACCAGATCTTCACTGATCGGGCGCTGGCGCAGGGCGGCCATCTCTTCGGGGTTGGAGGGGATAGGATAATTCATTGCAGTAGAGTCCTAAAAACAAGAAAGAAAGATGAGAGAATGTTAACTTTCGTAAAGATTCCGAGATAAGCTTTAGTATATCGCACTCCCAAGCGCGACCGAATCCGCCGACCGACCCAGGTCATGCAATCTTTAAAAACGATGCACGAACGAATTTATTTAGAGGTCCCGACCCCCGACACCGAGGCAGTGAAGGCCTGGCTGCAGCGGGAGTTTGCCTGTGACCTCGCGCACACACTGACCCCTGAGGGGGTTCGGATTGCCCTGAGAGGGGGCGAGTTGAGCGCTTTCGTTTGGTCAGTGCAGCGAACCACGTACTTGAAGGTGTTCCGTTGGGCCACGCGAGAGCTTCCAGGGGAGAGACAGGTGCTCCGGCAGCTCCAACAACAGGTGCAGCAACGCTTCCCCTGCGTCTATGCACAACCTCCTGCCTTTGATCCGGACACGCAGTCAATTTTTGAGGCGTTGCAGATCGATTACCCGCTGACGGTTCGATACTTCCAGAAATTTCCCAATGGTGAGGCAGACCTGCGGCGAGCCTACTGGTGGGAGCAGCACTGGCGGCAGAGTGTGCGCTCACCGCACCAGCCGCGTCAGGTCGTCTTGCAGGGGCAGCCGGAGGGGGGCACGGGCGCAACGGACTCGCCCGTCTACGACCTGATTTATGTCGGCGGGGCGTTGGGGGTGATTCACGCGGCGGTCATGGCCCGGCTAGGCCACCGCGTGTTGCTGGTCGAGCGCCTGCCCTTTGGCCGGATGAATCGGGAGTGGAATATTTCTCGGTCTGAGGCGCAGAGCTTAATCGACCTCGGCCTGCTCACGGAGGCCGAATTCGAGAGCCTGATCGCCCGAGAGTACCTCGACGGCTTCAACAAGTTCTTTGATGCCAACAATCCGCCCCAGGCCCGGGCGGCAGTGTTGCACACGCCCACGGTGCTGAATATTGCCCTGGACTCTGAGAAGGTGCTGCGGCTATTTGGGCAAAAGCTGCGTGACTGCGGCGGTCAGCTCCAGGATCAGACCGAGTTTGAGCAGGTTTACACCCACGCAGGCGGCGTGGTGTTGGAGGCGCGTCACCTGCCCAGCCAGGAGCGCCGTCACTTCTACGGGCGGCTGCTGGTAGATGCGATGGGCACCGCCTCGCCAATTGCCTGGCAGATTAATTGGCAGCTGAACGGCGGTAGGGCGTTCGATAGCGTCTGCCCAACCGTGGGTGCGGTGATTGCGGGCGGCTTCGAGCCGGGTGTGTGGGACGCGCGCTATGGCGACGTGCTCTACAGCCACGGCGATATCTCGCGAGGGCGGCAGCTGATCTGGGAGCTGTTTCCCGGCGAGGGAAAAGACTTGACCTTCTACTTGTTTCACTACCATCAGGCTCACCCTGACAACCCCGGCTCGCTGCTGGAGATGTATGAGGACTTCTTCGCCATCCTGCCCGAATACCGCCGCTGCGACCTGGACCAGCTGGTCTGGAAGAAGGCCACCTTTGGCTACATTCCGGGTCACTTCAGCACCGGGGCTCGCTCGCGGCGAGTGGGCTTTGACCGGCTAATCGCGGTGGGCGACGCGGCGGCGCTGCAATCGCCGCTGGTGTTCACTGGCTTCGGCTCGCTGGTGCGCAATTTGCCGCGTCTGACCGACCTGCTGGATACGGCGCTGCGGCACGACCTGCTCGCAGCCAGCGACCTGGACCAAATTCGCGCCTATCAGAGCAATGTGGCGGTGACCTGGCTGTTTTCCAAGGGCATGATGGTGCCCACGGGCAAGGTGCTGCCGCCTGCGCGGATTAATTCGATGCTCAACACCTTTTTCGGCATCCTGGGAACCGAGTCACCCCAGCTGGCCGATGCCTTTATCAAGGACCGAGCCGGTTGGCTGGCCTTCAACCGTATGGCCCTGAAAGCGGCTTGGCACAACCCGGCTCTGCTGCCCTGGATTTGGCAGTTGGCTGGGGCAAAGGATCTGCTGCGCTGGCTGCCGAGCTATCTGAGCTTTAGCTGGAATGCGCTGCTGAATGCGCTGCTGGCCGGTTGGTTCCCAGCCTTTGTGCGTTGGATGCAGCCCTGGATCGAGCCGCAGAATCCGTTGCTCTGGTTCCGCCTGCTGGCCTGGAGTTACGCGCTCACCTATGGCCTGGGACAGCCCCGCTTAGAGTTTTCACTCCAGCACTTGGCAACGCCAGAGGCTCATCGCCAGGATGAGCCTCTGGCGTCTCGCAGGCCAGTGGACGTGCCCTAGAAGCCGATAGCGATGCGCTTTAGCAAGTGGGGCAACGTTTTACAATACGCGGCGTTCCTGACTGCCCTAGCCTGAAGTCAGCCACCCGGTGCTTTGGCGCTCTGGGTGGCGTCTCAGACTGGCAAGGAGAATACGAATACTATGAAGCCAACGCCTCATAATGAAGCGATTAAGCTTGTGAGCTATCGTGACGAATATAAGGAAGATTTTATTCGCCTCAATCTTGATTGGATCGAGGAGTATTTCACGGTCGAGCCCCTGGACCTCAAGCAGCTAAAATTCCCTAAAGAAAATATTATTACTCGAGGTGGAGAAGTCTTTTTTGTGGTTGAGGGCCAAAGTGTGAAAGCCACTGGCGCTCTGGTCAACCACGATTCAGGCGTCTATGAAATTGCCAAGATGGCGGTTCAAAAATGCGAGCGCGGGCGCGGTTTTGGCGGTCTACTCATGGAGGTATTAATCGCCTGCGCTTGGGAGAAGCAAGCCCAAAAAATCATCATCGTTTCCAACACTCGCTTAGAGCCAGCGCTCAATCTTTATAAGAAGTACGGGTTTAAGACCACTCGTCTGGGACCAGATCCCAACTACGAGCGAGGCGATATTGAGATGGTGCTTGAAAAGTTTGAGTAGCGCCTGGCGAGGCAGCCAGAGTTGAGCTAAGCAGGCGTGACTCAGTCGGCTTCTGGTGTGGCGCGAAGCGGGATGGTCAGCAGATATCTATCTACCCTGGGTCGCTTTTACCGAAGCGAGGCCTTCAATCAGGCAATGATGGCCTTCGCCGAGAGTGAGCGAGCGAGTCTAAGGGGGCTTTGGGAACACTGCTTCGAGAAAGCCTTGGCTTTCAGTTCCCAGGTCAGGATAGGAGTATCGTGAGATCCCATCAGCCTTCGGCAATTCGTTTGCCCCGCAGCCTCAGCACCCTCGAAACTTGGGGCTTTGGTCTTACAGGCTATATCGGCTGGATTGCCACTGCCCCGGTGATGCACGCTGTGCTCGGCCCACAAGCCCTCTGGGTCTGGTTGCCTGCTACGGCGATCGGCGTCTTGTTGAATTTGCAGGTCCGCCACCTCGGTCGCCACTGGCCAGATCTCTGCGGCGGTACCCCCAACTACACCACTCGGTTGCTGCAGAACTCTCCAGGCCTGGGCCGCTACGCTGCGCTGGGCTACTGCGTCAGTTGGGCCGCAGCTCCGGGGCTCAATGCCTTGATCCTGACCGATCTGATCAACACCCAGCTTGCCCCTCTGGGCATTGCCTGTCCTGAAACGGTTCTCAAGATCGGCTTCACTCTGTTGCCTTTCGTGGTGGCCTTCAGCGGCACTCAGGCCCTCGGCATCTTGCATCTGTGTCTGGTGCTGCCCGCCATTGGCTTCCTGCTGGCTTTCGTAGCGCAGGGGCTGGGTTGGTTAGCACTCTCACCAACCAGCCCCGGCCTGATGCCGAGCCACTGGCCTGACTTCTCCTTTGTGGGCTGGGCGCAGTGGCTGTTCTTTGCCATCTACGGAGCCTGTGGCTGCGAGACGGCTTCTTCCTTTGTGGCCGACAGCCGACGACCGACCCAGACCTTGAAGGTCCTGTCGTTCGCTGCGGTGCTGCTACCTGCGGTGTATCTGGGCGGCTCCTGGGTTCTGATGCGTTTGGCGACGCAACCGGGGCTAGGTGAGAATGCTTTCTTAAGCTTGTCGGCGGCGGCTGAGCCATTTTGGGGTTCCACGGCCTCCCTCCTGGTGACACTGCTGTTGGTGTCGGGGAGTCTGCTCGGCTCGGCCACCGCCGTCGCCAATTCACCGCGCATCTTGTACCAGTTGGCCCTGGATGGTCACCTTGCGCCAGTGTTTGCGGTGGTGTCGCGGCGAGGAGTGCTCGGCCCCGGCCTTCTGCTTACCCTCCTGCTCAGCGTTGTTTTCATGGGGTGGGGGAATATCGCCAGTGAGGTGATGGTGCTGGGGACAGGCTACCTGGCTGCGATCATGGCTCTGCATGCGGCCCTCTGGCTGAATCGGAAGCGACCAGAGGTCCGCTGGCCCCACTGGTCTCTAGCTTGTTTGGCCGTGGAGGCCGTGGTGCTGATTGTGGGCGGTCTGGCCTGGGGTTGGCAAAATTGGCTGATTGGGCTGCTGTTGCCGCTGGCACTCTTGATTGTCGATGCCGGATTCAGGCGGTTCAGGCTAGCTCCGATGCAACCCGCCTGGTGGCTGCGGTTGTATCAGCCACGGCCCACCGGCCAGTTCCGAAACTTTGTGCCGTTGCAGGTGGGCACGCTGCTGCTACTGCTCTGGGCGGCGACGGTGGCTACCTGGTTGATCCGCGCTCAATTGGACCGGAGCTCCAGCTCGATCGGTGACAATCTCTTGGTCATTCTGCTGTTGAGTATTGCCCTGGTGGGGGTGGCAATCGCTTGCTGGACCAGCCTGCCCCAGGTGATCGCGATCGCCGAGGCACAACAGCAGACTGAGCGCCTGTTCACCGTCGCCCTTGACGCGGTCCTGGTCCTTGATGACCAGGGCTCAATCCGGCAGGCCAACCGGGCCAGCGAACACTTGTTCGAGCTGAAACCCACCCAACTGCTGGGCTATCCCTTGAGCCATCTCCTGAGCGAGATGACAGGGCCACCCGACCAGTGGCCCAGCCGCAGCGAACAGAGTCTCCATCACCCAGATCGCAGTGTCCACACCGTGGATGTCGTGGTTTCCGCCTGGACGAACTGGGACCGACAGCAATATCTGGTGATCCTGCGCGATGTCACCGAGCGCCAGCGAATAGCAGAGGCCTTGCAAGCCAGCGAAGGGCGCTTGCGTTCTCTAATCGCTAATGTTCCGGGGGCGATTTTTCGCTACCGGTACGATTCAGCTTGGGCTGACGAATTTGTCAGCGACGTGATCGAACAGATTTCCGGTTATCCTGCCACCGACTTCACCCGCGACCAAGTTCGATCCCTGGTTGATATCATCCACCCCGAAGACTTTTCGAGAACCGAGCAGGTCATTGAGCAGGGGCTAACCGAGAAACAACCCTATTTCCTGGAGTACCGCCTCGTGCACGCGGATGGCAGCGTGCGTTGGGTTTATGAGCAAGGCCAGGGCGTCTTCGACGAAAGCGGTCAAGTCTGCTGGATTGACGGTGTGCTGTTTGACATTACTGAGCGCAAGCGGACAGAAAAGGCCCTGCAGGCCCAAGAAATCCAGCTGCGTCAAGTGATTGACCTAGTGCCTCACTTTATCTTTGCCAAAGCCGAAGATGGCCGGTTTATTCTGGCCAATCAGGCGTTGGCAGAGGCTTATGGCACCACGGTTGAGCAACTGCTGGGCAAACGGGACATAGACTTTGCCGCGAACGCGGCGGAAGTTCTGGACTTCCGCGAAGACGACCTGCGAGTGCTCCACAGCGGTCAGCCAGAATGTATCCCAGAGGAAATCATCACTGACGCTCAGGGCAGAGTTCGGCTCCTCGAAACGACGAAAATCCCCTTCTTTCTGGCTGGCGTAGACTCATTAGCAATTCTGGGCGTGTCCACAGACATTACCGAACGCAAGCAAGCCGAGCAAGAGCTGCGCGAAAGTGAGGCGTCGATTCGCGAGCTCCATGAGGTGACTGCGGCGCAAGAATTTCCCTTCGAGAAGCGTCTTCAACAGATTCTGATGATGGGCTGTCGTCGCTTCGGCCTTACGGTTGGCCTGTTGTCTCACATTCAGGGTAAGCGCTATGAGGTGATCGCCGCCCAATCGTCAGATCCAACCATCGTCAAAGGCCTCGTCTTCGATCTGGCCCACACCTATTGCAATGAGACGATCCGGGCGAAAGAGCCTATTAGCTTTGAGGCCGCCAGAGCCTGTGGATGGCAGAATCATCACTGCTACGCAGCACTCAGACTAGAAGCTTATATCGGTACACCGGTGATCGTCGCTGGCCAGCTCTACGGCACCCTCAGCTTCTCGGACCCCAGCCCACGAACCAAGTCTTTCAAAGCGGTCGAGAAAGAGCTCCTCAGGCTAATGGCCCAGTGGGTGGGCAGGGAGATCGAGCGGGTGGCAGCGGCTATCGAGCTGGCAGAGGCCCACGATCAGGCGCTGGCCGCTGCCCGCGTCAAGAGCGAATTTCTGGCCAATATGAGCCACGAAATTCGCACCCCTATGAACGGGGTGATTGGCATGACCGGCCTGTTGCTGGATACCGAACTGTCGTCCCAACAGCAGGACTTTGTCGAGACTATTCGCAGCAGCGGCGATGCCCTGCTCACGATCATCAACGACATTTTGGACTTTTCTAAAATTGAGTCGGGCAAGTTGGAGCTGGAGCAGCAACCCTTCAGCCTTCGCACCTGTGTCGAGGAATCCCTCGATTTGCTCGCCCCCAACGCCTCTGAAAAAAATCTCGAACTCGCTTCGCTCATTGAGCCCCACACACCCAGCATGATCGTGGGGGATGTCACCCGTGTCCGCCAAATCTTGGTGAACCTGCTCAGTAATGCGGTTAAGTTCACCCGTAGTGGCGAAGTTGTGGTTTCGGTGAGCGCACGCCCAGTTGAACCGCTGATTCCTCCACTCACCTACGAATTCTGTTTTGCGATCCGGGACACCGGCATTGGCATTCCGCTGGAGCGCATGGACCGTCTGTTCCAGTCCTTCAGCCAAGTTGATGCCTCGATCACACGTCAGTACGGCGGCACCGGTCTGGGCCTAGCGATCAGCAAACACCTGAGCGAACTGATGGGCGGTCGCCTGTGGGTCGAAAGTCAGGTGGGCCAAGGCTCCACATTCTATTTCACGCTCGTCGCCGAAGCGGTCCCGGCGAGCCTAGTGCTGGAGCCTTACGTTCACGAACCTCAGTTGGCTAGAAAACGCGTGTTGATCGTGGATGACAGTGCAATCAACCGACAGATTCTGGCTTTGCAAGCGCAGTCGTGGGAGATGCTGCCCCGAGTCGCCCAGTCGGGTGCTGAGGCCTTGGGCTGGCTGCGGCAGGGAGAAAGCTTCGATCTGGCGATTCTAGACATGCACATGCCCGAGATGGATGGCTTGCGTTTGGCTGTCGCCATTCGTGCATTTCCCAGCACTCAGCAGCTACCCCTGGTGATGCTGACCTCGATTGGGCAGTTGAGGCCTAGAGATCAGACACCTGAAGTCAATTTCGCCGCCTTCTTGTGTAAGCCAGTGAAGCAATCACAACTCTACAACGCCTTAATCCAGATTTTCAAAGACCAGCCGATCCAGGTGCGGCCCAGCCTCCCCGAGCCGCCCCAGATTGCGCAGTTGTCAGACCGTCTGCCTCTGCGCATTTTGCTGGCCGAGGATAACGTGGTGAATCAGAAAGTCGCCCTGCTAATCTTGCAGCGCATGGGCTATCGGGCCGATGTGGTTGCCAGTGGACTGGAGGTGCTCTCCGCCCTGCGCCGTCAGCCCTATGATGTCGTTCTGATGGACGTACAAATGCCCGAGATGGACGGCCTGACTGCCACCCGCCGCATTTGTCAGGAATGGCAACCCTCACAACGCCCACGCATCATCGCCATGACTGCCAACGCCATGCGAGGTGACCGCGAGACCTGCCTGGAGGCTGGCATGGATGACTACCTCAGCAAACCACTGCAAACCGCTGCGCTGATTCAGTCCCTGAATCGCTGCACACCGCGAGAGGGTTAAGGCAGCGATGCGGCGTTGAAGTGTTGCTCCAGCAATTGGAAAATCTGCTGCGGTTTCACGCTGCTGTAGTGGGCTTTGTCCGGCAGAAACACCACATTGGGACCCGCCTTGCACTGTTTCATGCAACCAGTGCCCCGGAGCTTGACCTGCTCAGACAACCCCCGGCGTTCTAGCTCAGCTTCGAGGACCGCCCAAATCGCCGTGCCTCCTCGTTTGCAGCAGTCAGATTTCTGGCAGACCTGGATGCTGCCTAGCTTTGGTGCAGTTGCCTCGG
Source organism: Leptolyngbya sp. SOY_34_metabat_272 (assembly GCA_031399305.1). GTDB lineage: Bacteria > Cyanobacteriota > Cyanobacteriia > FACHB-261 > FACHB-261 > FACHB-261. Next base: position 47,549 of record JANNOU010000102.1, on the reverse strand, counting down.
GCTGCCGCTGCGGGGAAGCAGTAGGCTGGGGGACCGGCACTTCCGCCCAATCACCAGCCCTGGGGCTAGTCGGTACGATGATCGCGGCTTTGATTTTGAGTTCACTGCCCTCCCACTTCTGATAGCCGATGACCTCGACCCAGCTGCCAGGCGGTAAGCTCTGCTGGATGGTAAAACGCTGGGGCTTAGGAATTTTGACCTGGACTTCGCCCCCCGAGGTGGCTAGCCAAAGGCGCTTGACTTCGCCGAAGTCGGCAGCCTCAAAGCTTAGGATGCGACCCACAGCGCGGCAGGGAACTTTGTGAGATGACATAAGCCAATGAGCTGGGTAGAGTAACTGGGAACAGACAACGAAAGCACTTTAGGCCTCTAGCCTAGCTCTAGATGAGAAGAGCTTTCAACAGTGGGCAACAGAATGGGCGATAAACCGCTAGGTGAAACTCTAGGTTGGCAGCTGCAGGCGACCACGTATCCAGTCGCAACGCCCTGGGTCCGCGTTCGCGAGGATGTGATTGAACTGGCGCAGGGGCAGCCATCCATTACCTACACCTACTTGGAGCAGCCAGGAGCAGTCTTCGTCGTGCCGGTGATGGCCGATGGCACGGTGGTCTTGATCTGCCAGTACCGCTATCCGGTCGATCAGTGGTGCCTGGAGGTACCTGCTGGCGGACTGCACGACCAGGTCGGTGCTTATCAGCGCGAGGTGCCTCGGTCAGCGTTGGCCGACCTGGCCCGTCAGGAGCTAGCGGAGGAAATCGGCGCAACCTGCACCGAACTGCTCTACCGTGGCTGCTTCTACCCCAGCACCAGCCGCAGTGATGAGCGCTCCCATGTCTTTCTGGCGCTGGGCGTGACTTTGGACCACCCTCAGGCGCTAGAGCATACAGAGCTAATCGAGCTAGTCCTGCTGCCTGCTCGCGAAGCGTTGCAGCGCGCACGCACAGCCCAAATTCCGGATGCCAAAAGCGCCCTCTCACTGCTGTGGTGTGAGGCGGAACTGGCCTCTCGAGGCTGGGCGTAAAAGCGAGTTTAGTGGTTAGGCAGCTCTGTCTTGGCCTATGATTCCTTATGAAGGCATAAAAAGTTTTGTTAAGAGGTCTGGTGAAGGGCTACCCCGCACAGCAGGATACCAATTTCTCCGATTGCCAAGCCGCGCTCAGTCCCTGGCAGGTGTCGGGGGTTGCACCGTCCAAATTGCCGAGTGCCTGGCAAGCGCTTGCCCCACTCTGGAGTGCTGGGCCGGACGTGATTCAGCAACCGGACTGCCTACCGCCGCTTTCGCCCGCCTGGCGGATGTTTCTATTAGGTGATGGCTCGCCGACCCACAACCTGCGCTTGCTCACGGGTGAGACCGTTCAGGTGGACATCTTGGACAACTCAGAAATTGGCCTGGACAACGACGGCGCACCTGAGGAGCTCGCGGAGATTCCTGGGCCTCGGCTGCGGCGACAGGTTTGGCTGCGCACTGCCTCGGGGCTGCGCTTGTCCTACGCCGTGTCCTGGTGGCAGGCGAGCGAGATCGATCAGTATCTGGCGGATCCCAGCTTGCCGATTGGTGTTAGCCTCAGCCAAACGCGCCGCGAAGTTTACCGAGACATTCGCGCTCTATTGCTGGGCAATAACTCCCATCTGGAGCAAGCCTTTCAGCTCCCTGGCCCTTTTTGGGGACGTTACTACTTGTTCTGGCACAACGGGCAGCCCTTTTCTTTGATTTACGAAGTTTACTCACCGGAGCTGACCCGCTATCTGGGGCCGGTCAGAAGCTCAACTCAGCAGGGGTGATCTATTTTTTTGGGGCTGAGAAATCTTGCCACTTGAGATAAACTGCTGGCAAGGTTTGACGGGTTTTACCCCATGACTTCTGGCATCTACGCAATTGTCCACATCGGCCATCTCAAACTCTACGTGAGCGATGCCAGCACTCTTCAGCGAGCATGGCCGTCATTGCTCGCTCAGCTCGAGAGTGGTAGCTATCCTGACACGCTCGTACAGGCCGTCTGGAACCAAGCAGGCAAGCAGCGACGTTTCACTTTTCATACCCTGCAAGAGATCACCCATGACCCAACCGTTTTGGGCACCGAGCAGCTGATCAAAGATGCTCGGAAGCCAAAGCCTTGAGTTTCTAGGCTGACCCTTCAACGGTTTACCACCCGTCTTCTTCTAGTTTGGAGCCGTGCCAGATCTCGATGTCCAAATCTGAAAGATAGGCTAGGGCGCTGCGAATTTGCGGGTCCGTGCCTCGGAGTTCCAGGTCGAACCAGCCATCATCTCGGGCGTTGGCTCCCAGCAGCGCGGCACAAATGTTAATCGTCAGGCCATGGCGAGAAACCAGGTGGGAGACAACGGGTTCCTGATGATAGTTCTTGGGAATTCGTAGCCTAATCCGAGTGGTATTCAGCCGGTTGCCTTTAGTCGAGGCCTCTACGGCTGGGCCTGGCCCGCTCCATTCCTCGTGATTCTGCATGACCATTGATTTGAGCCTCCTATTCGGCATCCTTGATTTGGGTCTTGCGTTCCAGAATTTCCTTGAGAACTAGGGTGACCACGGCCAGCAGAGATAGCAGCACTGCGGCGGAAAAGGCAGCCTGAGTCTGATACTGCTTGTAGGCTTCTTCGACGAACAGAGGCAGGGTTTGGGTTTTGCCGGCGATGTTGCCAGAGACTACCGTGACCGCACCGAATTCACCCATCGCCCGAGCATTGGTCAAAATTACGCCATAGAGCAAACCCCAGCGAATATTGGGCAAGGTCACTCGCCAGAAAATCTGCCAGTCACTTGCCCCCAAGGTTTTAGCTGCCTCCTCTTGATCCGCGCCCGCCTCCTCCAGCACTGGAATCACTTCGCGGGCGACAAAGGGAAGCGTAACAAATGCCGTTGCCATCACCATGCCGGGCAGCGCGAAAATCAGCTTGATGTCATGCTGCTCCAGGAACGGCCCGAACCAGCCATTGCGCCCATAGAGCAATACGATCATTAAACCCGCCACCACCGGAGAGACGGCGAAGGGCACGTCTAAAACGCTAATCACGAAGGCGCGACCGGGAAATCGGTGCCGAGCGATCGCCCAGGCCGCGCACAGTCCAAAAACCGTATTCAGAGGCACAACGATTAGCGCGATGATCACCGTTAGCTTGGCCGCGAAGACGAAGTTAGGCTCGGTTAAATTCGCGACGAATGCGCTGCCTCCATCCTTAAATGCTTCCACAAACACGTTTAGCGCTGGCACGAACAGCACCAACACCAGAAAAGCTACTGCCACCAGAATCAGAGGAATCTTAGACCAATCCTGCTCCTTGCCAGAATTTCCTCGACCAGTAGGTGGCAGAGAGCGATTAGCCTGACTTAGATCAGCGCTCGTCATAGCGTCGTCCCCAAGCTTGCAGAAGGTTGATGATCAACAAAATTAAGAGAGAAGCTACCAGTAAAACTGCACCAATCACTGTTGCTCCAGAGTAATCATATTGCTCCAATCTCTGGACAATGAGAACTGGAGCAATTAGGTCTGAGAACGGGATGCCCGAAGCGACGATAATGACAGAACCGTACTCGCCCACGGCTCGCGAAAAGCCCAGCGCTACCCCAGTCAGAATCGCGGGCATGAGCTGGGGCAAAATCACACGCCGAAAGGTCTGAAAGCGCGTAGCGCCGAGACACCATGATGCTTCTTCAATTTCCTTCTCCATCTCTCGCAACACTGGCTGCAACGTACGCACTACAAACGGCAGCGAGATGAATACCATCGCAATCCCGACGCCCAAACGGGTAAAAGCAATCTTGATCCCATAGGGTGCAAACAGAGAGCCAATCCAGCCGTTATCGCTATAGACGGTCGCCAGGGTCAACCCGGCAACCGAGGTAGGCAGTGCAAACGGTAAGTCGATCGCGGCATCAATGATTCGCTTCAGCGGAAAGTCATACCGGACCAGGACCCAGGCAACTAAGACCCCAAAAACACCGTTAATCGCCGCCGCAATAAATGAGGTGACGAAGGTGACCTCGTAGGCCGAGAGTGCGATGGGATCGGTGGCGATCCGCCAGAAGTTCGCCGGGCTCTCAGTACCAGCTTTGGCGAACAGGGCCGCCGTTGGTAACAACAGCATCAAGAAGAGGTAGACTAGCGTCACCCGCCAGGGCCAGGAAATTCCCGCCAGGCTACGCAGACCGTTTTGCCAGGGAGGCAAGGTTTTTGGGACAGAGGAGACAGTCATAGCGTCTTGTGGGGTGGATTAGAATTGCTCGGGGTTTTAAGGATAGCCCCGAGCTTTAACCAAATCTCAGCCAGCGGATCGAGAGGCGCAACTGCTTGAAAGGCTACTTTCTAGCCTCTGCCTGGATCCGGTCAAAGACAGCACCGTCGTCGAAGAATTTCTTCTGAATCTCATCCCAGCCTCCCAGATCTTGGGCAGTGAACAGAGCTTTGACCGTAGGATACTGCTGCGCGAACTCCTGCTCAACGGTTGCATCAACCGGGCGGAAACCAACTTTGGCGAATTCGCGCTGAGCTTCTGGTGTGTAGAGGAACTGGACAAACGCCTCTGCAATCTCTCGGGTGCCGTGCTTATCGACGTTCTTATCGACCACCGCGATCGGATTATCGATGGAAATATTGACATCTGTAGGCACCACGTAGGGAAGTTCCTCACCATTGAGCTTGGCCAAAATCGCTTCGTTCTCGTAGTTGATTAGGACATCCCCCTGACGTTGTTTAAAGAACACATCGCTTGCCTCACGTGCATCTTTGGGTAGCACTGGAACGTTCTTAAATACTTTACTGGTGAACTCCAAAGCCTTAGTGTCGTCGCCACCTGTCTGGGTGATTGAGCCCCACAGCCCCAAGAAGTTCCAGCGAGCGCCGCCGGAGGTTTTAGGGTTCGCCGTAATCACCTTGATGCCATCTTTAGACAAGTCTGCCCAGCCCTGGATCCCTTTGGGATTACCTTCGCGGGTCACTAACGCTGCGACAGATTTATGCACGATAGAACCATTAGGAGCCTCTTTCTCCCAACCGGCCTCGATCAGCTTAGCCTGCTCGATCTTCTTGGTGTCCAGGGCTAGCGCCAGCGCCACGATATCCGCATCCAGCCCGTCGATCACCGCACGAGCCTGAGTGCCAGAGCCGCCATAACTCTGATTGAAGGTCACCGTCTGGTTGTGTTCTTGCTGCCATTTCTGCGTGAACTGCGGGATGATTTTCTCGTATGCAGCCCGAGTCACTGCGTAGGAGACTAGCGTCAGCTCTAGATTCCCGGCCTTGGCTCCAGGGCTGGTACCTCCTTCACCGCTAGCTGTCGTCGCGTCGTTGGAACTGCCAGCAGAACAAGCCGCCAGAGTTGCACTCAAGCTCACGCCCACTAAAAACAGAGCTACCCAGTGCCTGAGCGACTTCAGCGCCTGTCCACCCATCCCCTGCGCCAGCCAGGAACCCCCGACACGGAGGACAGTTGGCCGAGTGAGTGACGCCCATCGTTGAGCGATGCGTTGCCACGAACCCATATCATGCTCTCCTATCTTAATTCCCGGTTCACCCGTCGGAATGCTGGCCTTAGCCTGCCTCTCAACAGATGGTACCGAGCGATAGGTCAAAAGGCAAACGGAATTCTGCCAGATGATTCAGCTTGGGCGGAGCAGACGCTGCAACGGTTCCAATTCCGTGGAGGTCAGATCGCGCCACCGGCCAGGGGCTAGCCCTTCTAACCGTAGGTGAGCAATGCCCATACGCACCAGCCGCAGCGTCGGAAACCCTACCGCAGCGGTCATCCGGCGTACCTGACGGTTACGGCCTTCTGTGAGGGTTAGCTCCAACCAGGCGGTCGGCACCGTCTTGCGGAAGCGAATCGGCGGCTCACGGGGGGGCAGACAGGGCTCTTCGGTTAACAATTGCAGTTTGGCAGGGCGAGTACGATACCCCTGAACGACAATCCCCCGACTCAACTGCTCCAACGCCACCTCATCCGGCAGACCCTCCACCTGAACCCAGTAGGTGCGCAGATGCTGAAAGCGGGGATCACTCAACCGGTGCTGGAGTTGGCCATGGTTGGTTAGCAACAACAACCCCTCACTGTCCCGGTCTAGACGACCAACCGGATAGACCGAGGGCACAGGGATATAGTCCTTGAGCGTGCGCCGCGAGCCAGCTGAGGTCTGAGTGTCGGTGAACTGGGTCAGAACGTCGTAGGGCTTGTGAAACAACAGATAGCGGTACACCAGCGTGGGCCTGCCTGCGCTATCAGAGTTAGCTTCCCCGGCCAGAGTCATCCAGTGACAATTCTACGGTAAAGCAGGTCAGCTGACAGCTGCTCTCGACGCGCAGCATACCCCCGAGGTGTTCGACCAGTTTTTGCACCAGCGCCAAGCCTAGCCCCGTGCCTCCTTCCTTCCAAGGATCATTACTGGGAATGCGGTAGAACTTCTCAAAGATTCGGCTTTGCTCTGCCAGCGGAATCTCAATTCCGGAGTTGCTGATCCCAATCTGAATCGCGCCGGTTCGGGCTTGAGCGGTAACGGTGATGGTTTCATCGGCTGGCGTATACTTGCAAGCATTGTTCAGTAGCTCCGCCAAAATCTGCCCGAGACCGGAGGCGTCAGAAACCAGAAGGGGCAAGTCAGAGGGGCAGTCGATCTGCAACCTCTGCTGACGGGCGTGGGCGCGTCTGTGGAACGGCTCGACAACCTTGGGCAACCAATCCTGCAATTGAATGGCTTCCACAACGAGGGGCTGACAACCGGAGTAGAGTCGTTGTAAATCGAGCAAGTTGTTAATCAAGTTGATCTCTCGCTGGCATTCATCCTGCAAGATGCGCAAATAGTAAGTTGCCTTGTCAGGTTTAGAGAGTGGGCTGTGGGCTTGAGGTTCCAAAGCTCGATCCTGGGACAGCGCAACTTCCAGCATCTGGATCGCCATCTTGATATTGGTCATCGGCGTGCGCAATTCGTGCGAAACTGTGCTCAGAAAGTCATCCTTGAGACGATTGAGTTTTTCCAGTTCCTGCACCTGGGACTGGGCAGCTTGGTAAAGGCGGGCCTGGCGAAGCGCAATCGCACATTGATTAGCTACCTGTTGAACCAACCGGATTTCCAGCTCACTAAAGGTGTCATCTCGGTGCTTGAACAGCCAGAGATCGCCCAGCACGCCTTGATCGTTCTGCATCGAACAAGCCAGCGCGGTCACCGGCCCCAAAATCGGGTGCAGCTCGCAAAACTGGAAATGCTCACCTCTAAGAAGCTGACTGTAGAACTCAGAAAACTCTGCCATGTTCAAGACTCGACCTCGGGAGGAAGTGGTCGAAGTGGTACATTCGTAACCAATGGTGGCTTCCCCCCGAGCTAAATCGTAGAGAGCGGTATCGCAGTGACGAACTTCCAATGCAGAAGCTAACTCTCGCACAGCCGCCTGCAAGATCTGATTTTCATCGAGACTGTCACGGACTTTATCAGTGATGCGCTTGAGCACCGCTTCCAAGTCGAGGGCTCGTTGCAGTTGGTCGGTGCGATCTTGTACCTGATATTCCAGGACCGCATTGAGCAATTGCACACGCTGATACAATTCTGACTGCTGGATGGCGATGGCGACCTGAGCCGCCAGTTGCTGCAGTAAGTCGATTTCGAACGGCTGCCAGTGGCGGGGGCCAGAACATTGACCGACGCTGAGCACACCCCAGAACTGGTTTTCCTGGCTAATGGGCACCGATAGGAGCGCTTGGATGTGCCGTCGCTGCATCGACTCAGCCAGCCTCTCAGACAGCGACGTCTGATGGAGATTATGAATGATGCAAGTGTGTCTTTGTTGATATAAACTCGTGGTTTTCTTCAAATGGGAGCGAGAGCCAGGTTGGGCAAGGTCAGAGGGCCAATCACTTCCGACTGACTCGGCGACAATTTCTCCTGCTAAATTGGATTTTTGATGGAAAATTACCACACGATCAGCCTGGAGAAATTGCCGAACTTCCTTCACGGTGGCATTGAGCACAGCGTCGAGATCCAAAGACTGACGAATGCGCTGGGCAATGACCGCAACCAATTGCTCTCGCTCAGTCTGCTGTCGCAAGGATTCTGCCGGTTGCAGCGGTCCGGTGAGGGCTCCGTCACGGCGGTGCTGGCGTTGCGTGGATTGATGCTCACGGTTCATTGCGCATATCCCTAATCTGGATGAGAAAGAGTCACGATTCGACCACGTTTCAGTTTTCAGTTTAAGAGTTTATACCTGTCTGGAAATCGTAGATTTTATTGAGATATTCCCAGTTTGATTTTTTTCTGAAATCCCTGGCCAGTGTTCACGCGTAAGCTAAAAGTCTTGCTCAGTAAGTAGTTAGATGTGCTGAACTGGCTAGAAAACGGCAACTTAGTGATGAAGCATGCCAAGACTTTGCTGCTCTCGGCGCAAGGCGTCACTGACTCGTTCGTACTCTGCCTCCAATTGCGACACCTGCTCGACGAGCGCTGAGCCTGCAGCAGAGGCTTCCAGCTGTTTGCAGAGCTGGGAGAGCGTCATCGCTCCCAGAGCAGCGCTGCTGGATTTGAGTGTGTGAGCCGCTCGTTGCACGATGGTGCTATCTCCCATTGCTGCCGCTATGCGCAGAGTCTGCAGTTGTCGCGGAGTGTCTTCGAGGTAGATCTCGATCACCTCAGCCAGGATTTGCGTGCCCTCTGCTCCATTTAGGCTGCGGATCGCTTGCAAGGCTCTAGCATCCAGCACAGCGGTGGGCGCAGCATCCACCGAAGGGTTTGCTGCCTGAAGATCTTGCAGGCACTGGCTCAGCGCTTGGCTCAGTTCCTCCAGGCGGATGGGCTTGCTGATGTAGCCGTTCATCCCCGCTGCGATACAGGCCTCCCGGTCGCCCTGCATCGCATTGGCCGTCATCGCGATAATCCGGGGCCGGGTTGCGGGCGGCCACTGCTCCAGGATCTGGCGGGTTGCGCTCAGGCCGTCCATCTCGGGCATTTGCACGTCCATCAGCACTAGGTCGTAGGGCTGACGGCGCAGGGCGCAAAGCACTTCCAGCCCGTTGCCCGCCACATCGGCTCGATAGCCCAGCCGCTGTAATAAATGCAGCGCGACTTTCTGATTCACTGCATTGTCTTCAGCCAGCAGAATGTGCAGAGGCAATCGCGCTGTGGGCTGTGCGTCGTCTGGAGTGTTGGCGCTGGCGAACTGCTCCCCGGCGACCTGCTGCCTGCCCAGGACTTGCAGCAGGGTGTTGTGGAGCAGCGCCTGCTTGGTGGGCTTGGTCAGAATGGCAGCCAACCCAGCTTCGCCCAACCGAGGGCCAAGATCCTGCTGCCGGATTGAAGTGAGCAGGACCAACGGCAATGCCTGGCAATCTGGCTGTTGGCGGATAGCCATCGCTAGAGACAGCCCGTCCATTTTGGGCATCTGCATATCCAGGACTGCCAGATCAAAGGTCTCTCCCTGAACCAGCCAGGCTAGGGCTTCCGGTCCTGAGGCTGCGGCCCGCGTGAGCATTCCCCAAGACTGTCCCTGCAAGCTGAGGATCTGCCGGTTGGTCGTGTTGTCATCGACGATCAGCAGTCGTTGGCCTGCCAACTCGGCCTGGGCAGGCGGGACCTCGCTGGGCAACCAATTGAGCGCCGGTTGTGCCAGTAGCTTGAAATGAAAGATTGAGCCCTGCCCTGGCTGGCTCTCGACCCAGAGACGGCCCCCCATCAGCTCAGCCAAGCGCTTGCTGATCGCCAGACCCAAACCGGTGCCTCCGTACTGGCGGGTTGTGGAGGAGTCGACCTGGCTAAAGGATTTGAATAGCCGATCCAGGCGCTCCGGGGGAATACCAATCCCCGTGTCTTTAACCGAGATCTGGATCTGGTCAGCGGGCTGGAGTGCTGAGGGAGCGGAGCCGGGCGACGGGGTGTTGACCGAGACCACTACTTCGCCGGTCTCGGTGAACTTGACGGCGTTGCTGAGCAGATTCACCAAGATTTGACGCACGCGGGTGACGTCCCCCACGATCGCCCGTGGCGTGTGGGGGTCGATCAGGCTGACCAACTCCAGACCTTTTTCGGCCGCCTTGGGCGCAAGCAGATCCAGCGCACCTTCAATACAAGCCCGCAGGTCGAAGGGCTGCTCTTCTAACTCCAACTTGCCGGACTCGATCTTGGAGAAGTCTAGGATGTCGTTGATAATTGTCAGCAGCGCGTCGCCGCTGTTGCGGATCGTCTCCACGAAGTCGCGCTGTTGGGAGCTGAGCGAGGTATCGAGCAGCAGACCGGCCATGCCGATCACGCCGTTCATGGGCGTGCGGATCTCGTGGCTCATGGTGGCAAGGAATTCGCTCTTGGCACGGGTGGCGTCGAGGGCCTGGTCACGGGCCCGAGCCAGTTCTATTGCAGCCTGCTGACGGTCAATTTCACTGCCGACCCATTGGGCCATGAGTTTCAACAGTTCTCGGTCTACAGACTTGAAGGGTCTTGGGTGGGGGGACAGGTCAGCGAAGCACAGAGTGCCATAAAGCTGGCCGGCTACCATCACCCGCGCGCCAATGTAGGTTTCGAGGCGAAAGGTTGTGTAGGCGGCGTGGTTGCGCCACTCAGATGTCCCCGCAGACTCTAAGCTCACCGGCTCTTGGGCTTGAATGGTTACGGTGCAGAACGTCTGCCCCAAGGGCAAGACCTCTCCTTGGGTCATGAAGCGGTCGGGTGCTTCGACGGCGATCATCTCAAAGCGCTCTGCTTCAATCCGTGACAAAAAGCCAATCTGGACGCCGAAGCGCTGGCAGCCCATAGCCAGCATTTTCTGAAGGCGCTGCTCGAAGTTGAGATCTTGGGCCGAGGTCACGTCATACAACGCTCGGATCGACGCTTCGCTCTCGCGCAGATCTTGCTCGACTTGCTTGCGTTCGGTGATATCGCGCACGATGATCAGAACTTCATCTTCGCCGCTGAGCATCACCCGAGCTTCTTCATCGCGCAAGGTGCCCCGCACTGGGATCTGGTACTCAAAGATCTGAGATTCACCAGTCTGCAGCGCTGTCTCAGCGAAATGTCTGTACTGCTGAGCCGCATCCGGCGGCAGCAGTTCGTATTCAATTCTGCCGACTGCCTGACTCACGGGAAGCAAGATCCCAGAGTCCTTCGCTGGTTTGATATCCAGACAAGTACCGTCGCGGCTGAGGCGCAGGATCAGGTCTGGGATGCCGTTGAGCAGGGCTTGGTTTCTGACTTCGCTGCGGCGTAGGGCAGCTTCGGCTCGCTTGCGCTCGTTGATTTCGCAGTAGACGAGGTGGTAGATCAGCGACAGGGTGGCGAAGGTTAAGACGCCGCCACCCAACAGAACGAAGACTGTACTTCTGGCGCTCGCTTCGGCTCGTTCAGCTTTCTGATAGATGAGGCTGTTTTCTGCCTGTTGCATTTCGCCGATTTCGCGGCGAATCTCATCCATGGTCTGCTTGCCCTGGTTGGTCAAGATGATCCCCAGGGCTGTGTCAAAGCCTCCATTCTTGCGCAGACTGATGGTCTTTTTGAGTTCAGTCAGTCTGTTCGTAACCAAGAGGTTAAGGATTCTGAGCCTCTGACGCTGGCCGGGACTGTTGACGATTAGGGTTTCGAGTTCTTTAAGCTCTTGATCAATCGTTGAGGTTGCGCTGCGATAGGGGTCTAGATATGAATCGGCTGCGGTGATGATGTAGCCTCGCTGCCCAGTTTCGGCATCCCTGAGCTGGGAGAGGACCTGATCAAGCTTGCTCACCACCTCGTGCGTCTTGTCTATCTCGCGGGTGGTTGCAATCAGTCCGGTTGCGCTCCGGTAAGAAAGGACGCCAACCCCGACTAGGATCACGGAGGCCAAACCGAGGCTGCCTGCAATCTTCCTGAAAAATTGTTTGCGGGTTGCTTGGGACTGGGCGCACTCGGCAGTGGCTCGGGCCAGGGTGGCCAGGTTCCGCCGCAGTTCCAATTGGGTCACCGCTTGACGGCCCAAAATCCGCAGAGCCTCGACCTGGTCTGGTGTGAGGTGGCGCGGCACGTGGTCGAGTACGCAGAGTGTGCCCAGCGCATGGCCCTGAGCCGTGATCAGGGGGACGCCTGCGTAAAACTGGACATTGGGGTCGGCGGTGACCAGGGGGTTGCTGGCAAACCGCTGGTCGGCGGCAGCGTCGGGCACGACCAAGGGCTCGTCTGGGCTCAGGATCGCGTGGGCGCAAAAGGCGACATCGCGCGGGGTTTCCAGGGCCTCTAACCCCACCTTCGACTTGAACCACTGGCGGTTGGCGTCGACTAGGCTGACTAGAGCAATGGGCGTCCCGCAAATTTGCGAGGCGAGGCGAGTGAGGTCATCAAAGGCCTGCTCAGGGGCGGTGTCGAGAATTTGATACTGACGGAGAGCCTTGAGCCTCGCCGCTTCATTTTCAGGCAGTGGCGCTTTCATCCTGAGAGCCGGTCCGAACTGGTCTTGTCCTGGGTTGGGAGAACTGTGGAGCGAAACTGGTTGTCTCCGTACCCCGCAGTGTGCCCATTCCGCCGGCTTGACTCACGAAAACTTGCCGCGTCAAAACTGACGCGGCTCTTGGGTCACCCTCAAATCGTCATCAATGCCTGATTGAAGGCCTCAATTGGCTAACGCGAGTCCAACAGCTGAGGACTGAGCAGTCACTGCTCAACCCAGACTGAGACAGAGCCGCCGTTGCAGCGGAACTCGCCCCAGCCATCGGGGTTGGTCTGGACGGGCTCGCGGACATGGGAGGTCAGATCTTGGAAGCTGGCGTTGGGCTTGCCGACTTCCATCCACTTGCTGCCGCCGGGGCCATTGCTCATCAGCACCGCCATGGCCTTGGGGTGCTCGGCATCGCCCAAACGCGTCCAGCCGACCAGGTCCGGGTGGTTGAAGTAGCTGTACTGATCGCCGTAGGCGTAGTGCTGGCGGGCATACAGGAACTTGTCAATGAGCCAGCGGTGCGAGTTCATCCAGATCTCGTAGGTGTTGCCGTCGCGCCCTTTGTCCCAGTAATGAGCGCCGTAATAGTCGGCGTAGAACACACAGGGATAGCCCTCGCGGCGCAGCAGAATCAGGGCGTAGGCCAACGGCTTAAACCAGGGCTCCACCACCGATTCGAGCATCTGTAGCGGCTGGCTGTCGTGGTTGTCCACGAAGGTGACCGCCAGTGCAGGTTGCTGCTGCATTAGGGTGCCATCCAGGATCCAGCGCATGTCGTAGACCCCGCCCATGCGGCTGGCACGGTGGAAGTTGTAGTGCAGCGGCACATCGAACAGGGCCATGCGCCCGCCGGTTGCGCCGAGGTACCAGTGCAAGGTGTGGATATCTTCCGACCAGTACTCGCCGACCGCGAACAGGTTTCGCTTGGCGTGGTTGCGCACGTGGTCGAGCCACTCCACAAAAAAGCCAGAGCGAATATGCTTGACCGCGTCCAGCCGGAAGCCATCGAGATTGGTGGTGTCCAGGATCCATTCGCCCCAGGCCTTCAGCTCAGTGCGCACCTGCTCCACGCTCATATCCAGATCGCAGGCCATCAGAAAGTCGTAGTTGCCGTGGCGCAGATCGACCTCAGTTTCAAAGCGCTTGTTGCTGATGCGGTAGATCGTGTGGTCGTTGGGATCATCGGCATTGTGGTTGACCGAATCGAAGTGTCGCCCGTCCCACTTCAGACTGGAGTATTTGTCGCCGCGCCCTGGAAAGTTAAAGCGACACCAGATGCGCAGCTTCCGCGACGGCCCCAGCTCCCGGTTGCGGTCATCCTCGGCGACGGGCACAGCATCGACTTCTTGGATTTCGTCGCCGCCATTTTTGTGGTTGAACACGCCATCGGCGTAGACTTGCAGGCCCATCTGCTGCGCCGCCTTGACCGCTGCCAAATACTGCTCGCGCGTGCCGTACTTGGTGCGCACGGTGTCCTTCTGTTTGAACTCACCCAGGTCAAACAGGTCGTAGACGCCGTAGCCCACGTCATAGCCACCGCCGCTGGCCTTGGAGGCCGGGGGCAACCAGAGGGCGGTGAAGCCCGCGTCGGCTAGACTCGCGGCATTGTTCTTGAGCTCATCCCACAAGCTGCCGTCGGGCGGGATGTACCAATGGAAACCTTGCAAGATCGCGCCATTGACAGCTGGCATACCGGCTCACCCTCCCAAAAAGGTCGCGGACTCCGCCATCCAGAGTAACCCAACCGCGACCGCCGACCTGGTACACGAAAGCACCGGAGCCGGTCTGATCTAACCCAGCGCCAGTGCTTAGGAGCAAGCTTGGGACAGGGGCAACTGATTCAGGCCGCAGGTGGCGGGGGGGTATGCCGAGGTCGCAGGCGCGAAATAGCGAAGGCCAACGCTGCGCCCGACAGCAACAGGTAAGGACTATAGGCCACTAGCCACAGGCCCGCCGCCAATAGGCCCACCGAGAAATCCTGCATCGAACGCGTGGCGGACTTCCAGGTTTCAGCCAGACGCACGCCTACGCTGCGCTCGACCCCTGCGCTGGAGGCGATGGTCTCGAAGTTCACGCGGATATGGGCGTAGGCGACCTGGTTTTGCACGGCTTTGAGCTGCGCGTCGATCTGTTCGATTTGGCCGCGCACGTTGCCGAGTTCTTGGGTCACGCGCAACACCTGCTCGATGTTGCCGGAGCGGTCCATGATTTTGAGGATGCTCTGCTCGGTGCGGCGCAGGTTGCGCAGGCGGGCCTGGTAATCGACGATTTGGTCTGAAACGTCTTGGGCGCTGACCGTGCGCGTCTGCACCTGCCCCAACTGGGCGAGCGCCTCTAGGGTTGGGGCAAAGCGGGCTTGGGGCACCCGGACTTCGGCCTGAGCCGTGCGCGGCTGACCTGATTGGCGCGGGCTCGCGTCCTCAATGTTCAAGATATCGCCCTGCTGGGCACGAACCAGATCGTCGAGCTGCCGCAATGCAGCTTCGGTGTCTGCCACCAGGAGGCTGACGCTGGCGGTGCGGATCAGCTGAGGCGTCGGTTTGGGCGCGGTGTTGTTGGCGGCAGCGAGCTGCGTCGTAGCTCCAGCCTGTCTGGCCTCCGAAGCTGGCATCGCTGCTTCGGAGGCGCTCTGGTCTGCTGAGCTTGCGTCTGTGGGGGGTAACGAGCTGGAACTGGGACCTGCCGAGGGGGCGCAGCCTGTCATCACTACGCCGCACGCTAGCAGACTTAACCACACACCTCGGTGCATTCTGGGTTTCATGGGTTGCTCTGTGATCGCCTATCCAATCAATGACAGGTCAGTAGAGCCTCAGCCCGGTGGTTTCGGAAATCGAAACTGCTGGTGAGCTACGGAATTCCGCCTCCTGCTTCCCCGGCTGCTGAGCGGCAGAAGAAAAAAGCCTGGCTGATTAGGCTCAGAGCTTGGCCAGCGCAGAGAAAAACTCGGAAAACCGAGCTTAAAGCTCAAATAGTTGCGCAAAAAACTTGGACGGCAGAGTTTTCTGCTCGACTCATCCAGTCAAAGACTCAGACAATGAAGCTCAAAACCCGGAATACCAGCCTCAAAGCTCGGTTGACCAAGAGAAAAGCTCGGTCAATTAGGCTCAAGACTCAATGGCTAGGGCAGCCGTATAGAGACGAGAGAACAAAACCTAAAACCCAGCACAGAATCCTGCGCTGAGTTCTTTGTAATACAATCTCTGCCCCCAAAATTTGGGGGCAGGAGATGGGAGGGAGCGCGCTTAGTAGCGGCTGGTGGTCGGTTTGTGCACGATGAAGCTGGCGATCTGGCACTGCTTCACATTGTCAAAACCCACCACGCGGATAAAGCAGTTGGGGTAGGAGCTGCGGCAGGCTTGCACTTCGCTCAGCACTTCCTGGGTGGTTTTGGCTGAAAACAAAGGTAGCTTCCACAGGGTCCAGTAGTACACTGTCGGCTCAGAGGTTTCGTTGAACTCAATCGCCGGGAAATAGCCCTGGTCGAGGATGTATTGGATCTGCTTGCCGATCTGAGCGTCGGTCAACGGCGGCAGGTAGGACAGAGTTTCGTAGCGCCGTTCCTTGGGCAGGGTTTGCATGAGATTCCTCGTGTGTTTCTTTCAACAAATGAACTGAATTGACAACAAAAGTCAGACTGGGTCAGCTCTCCGGCTGGGCTGACTCTTCCGAACTGGCTCTGGGGTCGAAAAGCGTAAGCTGAGTCAGACGCTCTAGATGCTGGCGACGGTGCTCCATATTGGCCTGCTGGATGCCCGTTCGCGCCATCTCAGGTAGGAAATCGACGACTTCTCCCGCGATGTGCTCGCGAACCGTCATGATCCGAAACGCCAATTCCTGACGCGCCTGCAACAACTCCTGCAGGTAAGCTTCGCCATCCTGCAGCTTGCCTGTGGAGGAGAAACTTGCAAGCCAATGCGCCGTTGGGGGATCGGTCTCACGCAGCTGGTCAACCACAGTCCGCATCGCCTGATAAGTCAAGTAACTGACTAGCGTCTTTGCGGTGGCCTTCGTGATGCTTTTCAGATCCATAAACGACCCTAGAACCTACGAAAGGTTGGAAGGCTGGGTTAGGAAGGGGCTGAACGAATGCGTTCCGTCCACTCAGTCCTAACCCAAAGTTGCTGGATCAGACGGTATCCATGGCTTCGAACTCGAACTTGATTTCCTTCCAGACTTCGCAAGCCACTGCCAGTTCAGGCGACCATTTGGCGGCTTCGCGGATGATGTCGTTACCTTCACGAGCTAGACTGCGGCCTTCATTGCGGGCCTGGACGCAGGCTTCGAGGGCCACGCGGTTAGCGGTTGCGCCCGGTGCATTGCCCCAGGGGTGGCCGAGGGTGCCGCCACCAAACTGCAGCACCGAGTCGTCGCCGAAGATCTCCACCAGCGCGGGCATATGCCACACGTGGATACCACCGGAGGCCACGGCCATCACGCCGGGCAAGGAGGCCCAGTCTTGGCTGAAGTAGATGCCGCGCGACTTATCTTGCTCGACGTAGTTCTCGCGCAGCAGATCCACAAAGCCCATGGTGATGCCTCGCTCGCCTTCCAGCTTACCGACCACCGTGCCGGTGTGGATGTGGTCGCCGCCAGACAGACGCAGAGCCTTGGCCAAAACGCGGAAGTGAATGCCGTGATTCTTCTGCCGGTCGATTACCGCGTGCATGGCGCGGTGGATGTGCAGCAGGATTCCGTTGTCACGGCACCACTTGGACAACGTGGTGTTGGCCGTGAAACCTGCGGTCAGGTAGTCGTGCATGATGATGGGCATCTTGAGTTCCTTCGCGTACTCTGCCCGCTTCAGCATCTCTTCGCAGGTGGGAGCAGTCACGTTCAGGTAGTGGCCCTTGATCTCACCAGTCTCTGCCTGCGCTTTGTGGATGGCATCGGCCACGAACAGGAAGCGGTCGCGCCAGCGCTGGAAGGGGGCCGAGTTGATGTTCTCGTCGTCCTTGGTGAAGTCCAGACCACCGCGCAGACATTCGTAGACGGCACGACCGTAGTTCTTCGCCGACAGACCCAGCTTGGGCTTGATCGTGCAGCCCAGCAGCGGCCGCCCGTACTTGTTGAGCTTGTCGCGCTCGACCTGGATGCCGTGGGGCGGTCCCTGGAAGGTCTTGATCAACGCGACCGGGATACGTAAGTCTTCTAAGCGCAGTGCCCGCAAGGCTTTGAAGCCGAACACATTGCCCACAATCGAGGTCAGGATGTTCGTGACCGAGCCTTCCTCAAACAGATCCATGGGGTAGGCGATGTAGGCGATGAACTGGTTGTCGTCGCCTGGCACCGGCTCGATGTCGTAGCAACGGCCTTTGTAGCGATCCAGGTCAGTCAGCAGGTCGGTCCACACCGTGGTCCAGGTGCCGGTCGAAGACTCTGCTGCAACCGCTGCGGCCGCCTCTTCGGGGGGAACTCCGGGCTGCGGCGTCACCCGAAAAGCCGCCAGCATGTCTGTATCCTTCGGCGTGTAATCGGGGGTGTAATAGGTCAGGCGATAGTCTTTAACACCGGCCTGAAACCCAGCTTTCGTCTGAGTTTTGGTTTGAGAATAAGACACGTCCGTCTCCCTGTGAACAATATTTTGGATCTACACTGACGCCAGCCTGATCCAGCTAGGCAAGCTCCAAGCCTGGATTCAGAGCAGACACAGCAGGCACTTCTCAAGCTTTAAACCGACTACAAATCAGTCCAGTGCACAAAGCCAGGGTGGACCGCGTTGGATTCTGCTCTCGGTGCCTTCTGAGCAGGTGTTGCTCTCGAATGTAGCAGGATCTGTACAGATTAAAATTTATATATCCTGTACATGGCCATAAGATTCATTTATGGCGCGAAACTTTTTGTAAGACTCTGTTGCGTTTCACAAAGACAGCCGAGCCAAATGACACAATCCCAGGTGAAAGCTGTGAACGCTTGAGCCTGATCGAGTTCAACTATTTCGTGGACCTCCTCATCCAAGCTGTTATGACTGAAATGCCTCAAGATCTGCCAACTTCGGGCTCTGAGTCCCCTTCGCCCAGGGCTGAGATAGATAGTCAATCGTTACTAACTTCGTTACGACGTAAACAGGGAACCTGGGTTGAGTGGGGGCAAGCTTGTCAAAAATTGCAGAAAGCGGGCTATACTCCCCAGACTATTTTTGAAGAAACCGGCTTTGAGCCAATTCACCAAAACCAAGTGATCGTCGGGTCCCAGGTTTATACTGGTTTAGTCGACGCCGCTGCACCAATTCCTACTCTGGAGCATTTTGAGCGTAAGGGCAGCGATATTTTGTACGAGTTTCGCATCCTTACCCAGACCGAGCGCCTGGCTGCTGCTGAGTTCGTGGTTGCGAAGAATTTAGACTTAGATAGCGCTCGCGATTTGGCTAAGGCTATCAAAGAATGGTCACGCCTGAATCCTTTGCCAGCAGGGTTCTCAGCCCTACCGGGCGATGTGCTGGCTTATCAATGTTGGAAGGTCGCCCGTCAGAAATCAGACCTGCAAGAACGTGCGCGTCTGATCGCTCGAGGTCTGTCATTAACCCAGAGTGAAACCGCTCGAGAACAGCTCGAAAAATTGCTCACTGATTTCACCGTGATCAAAACGCATCCAGCCCCACGTTGGCCTTTTTATCAGCTGGAATCAGATGACGAGTTGCCTCGGGTATTGCCGTTAGTAGGTCAGTTTCCTCTGACCCCAGCGGACCTACGCGCAATTCCCCTAATTGAGGAAATTGGCCCTTTTCAAGTCGTTAGATTTTCTGGGGAGTGCGCCTGGGTGCCGGTGCCCGGTTGGCAAGTGATCCAAAACGCCGAAGATGCAGTGGGGCTCTTGTGCGAGAGCCGCCAGTTGCCGGATGTGCTGCCCGGCAAACCAGGAGAAGTATTGGTGATCATCGACCGTGCTCAACGGCAGTGGCAAGCCGACAGTTACTTCGTGATTGAGCGAGAAGGTCAACTACAATTTCAGTGGTTTGAAGCAGTCCCTGAGACACCGCTATTGGGCCGTGTCATTCTAGTAATGCGTCCGAAAAAAATCTTTGACGAAGACGTCGCCAAAGATCCGTGGCAGATCGACGAGTAATTAACTAGGTGAAATCGAGGGGGTACCACAATGCCCTGGTTTGTCAAAATTGAGCGGGGCCTAGTCGATAAACTGACCTTTGACCAAGCAGTTCCAGCGCACAAGGCTTACGTCCGCGAGTTGATTGACAAAGGCCACCGGGCGCGCACGGGCTACTGGGCCGAACGGGGGGGTGGCATGATGCTATTTGAAGCGTCCTGCGAGGATGAGGCCGCAGCGATCGTCCGTCTAGATCCCCTGGTCCAGCGTGGCTGCGTCGCGTATGAACTCCACGAGTGGAAGATAGTGGTGGAGTAACTCACAACACCTGGTTACCCAAGGCTTTGAGCAGGCGGGGGCGCAGGGCTTCGACATAGGGTCGCCAGCCGATCACAATTGACTGCTGATGGGCCAGCGTTTGGGCATCCACCGCATCCGGTGTGAAGCGCAGAGGCTGGCCCATCAAGTCGCAGCACACCAGCCCCGCCGCTCGGGCCAGCGCCACTGGCCCGGTCGTGTCCCACAGTTTGACTCGCCCGTTCAAATACAAATACAGACCCACCTTGCCGCGAATCACCTCAATCACCTTGAGACCGAAGCTGCCTAGCGAAAAAAACTGCGCCTCAGGAATGGCTGCGGCGATCGCCTGACCGTATTTGCGCCGATCACGGTGACCGATCATAATCGGGCAAGAGGTCGCCGACAGGTCGGGCGGCGGCGTGTCTGATAGGCATTGGGGTGGAGAATCTCCCTGCACGCGATACAGACCCCACCCCGGTCCCCCGTAGTGCAACACGTCAGCGCTGGGGGCGTAGATCCAACCGGCGACTGGCTGGTTTTCCTTGAGCAGGCCGACCATTACAGCGTAGTCCCCCGTGCCCTGAATAAAGCTGTCAGTCCCGTCTAGCGGATCCACAAACCAGATGCGGGCATACGGTCGGCGGTAGTCGGCTCGCGAGTCAGGGTTTTCCTCGGTGACCAGCCCGTCCTCGGGAAACCAGATGCGCAACTGCTCGCTCAATTGCCGGTCCAGGGCCTGGTCCACCGTGGTCACGTAGTCCTGCGGCCCCTTTTGGATCACTTGAAACTCGGTTTTCGCCAACTGAGCGGCTTGTTGCCCTAGCGAGCGCAACAAAGCGCGCAGTTGGCCATCCAACTCGGGCGAGAAATAATCCATAGCATTCCCAGTCCAAGAACAGGCACAAAAAAACGGGTTAACCCTGTTAGGTTAACCCGTCCAATTGGGAACGCGCAGAAAGTGGCTTACTGAACCACCAGCTTCACATTGGCGGTCTGCAGGCCAGGGCGCTTGACTTCGGCCAGGGTCTTGTTAACCGCGTACTTCTGGTTGATCGAGTTGATCAGCTCGGTCTGGTTGTGCTTCTTGGCAACACCCCACAGGTCAGCGATCAGATCGAAAGACCCATCGGTGTTACGGGACCAGCCCAGATCATACTCGCCATCCAGAATGGCGACGATGTCGGAGCGAACGCGCTGCCCGTTGTAGCCGCGCACATCAGCTTCGGTCTTAACCGTGATACCCAGATCACGGAGAGAAGCTTTCAGGATTTCGGCGTCGGTGATTTTGGTGCGCAGAGTGCTGAAGTGAGACATTGTGAATTTCCTCCAATGGGATTGCTTAGAGAGACAACTACCGGCTGAACAAAAGACCGGTCACGAGACAAAACGAACGTTGAACGAAGGATCGTGAACTTTAGGAACTTGCTGCTGGGGAACCACCTCCTAAGAACAAGCTAGGAAAGCTTTTAGAACTCCAGACGCTGATACTCAGCGACGGAGGCTGCTGCTGGACGCGCCCGCTGTCTGGCCCAATCGCGCAGAGCCGTGACCTGTTCTGTCATCGTCTTAGACAGAGGCGTCGTTGACTTAATCGCAGCAATCATATCTAGGTGCGTAAACTCACGATTTTCCGAGAAGGCTTGATACATCGCCGCGACAATTGCCTGCTCGATTTCTGCACCAGAATACTCTTCACAAGCTTTGGAAAGACCTTCGAGGTCAAAGCGACTGATATCGCCGCGCCGCTTGGATAGGTGGATCTTGAAGATCTCCTTGCGCTCCTCTTGCGTGGGCAGGTCTACAAAGAATAGCTCGTCAAACCGGCCCTTGCGCAGGAACTCACCTGGTAGCCTCTCGACACGGTTGGCTGTAGCCATCACAAATACGGGTGACTTCTTTTCCTGCATCCAGGTTAGAAAGGTACCGAAGATACGGCTAGAAGTACCGCCGTCCGAATCAGCACTGCCTGTGCTGCCCGCGAATGCCTTGTCCAGCTCGTCGATAAACAGAATTGCTGGCGAGATCGATTCCGCAGTACGCAGGGCGTTGCGTAGATTCAACTCCGAGCGACCCACCATCGAGCCGTCATACACTCGGCCCATATCCAGCTTGATCAGAGGAAGACCCCACAAGCGAGAAGTCGTTTTGGCAATTAGAGACTTGCCGCAGCCAGGAACCCCCAGAATCAGCATGCCCTTTGGCTGAGGCAGACCGTATTCACGAGCCCGTTCGGTAAAAGCGTTAGAGCGCTGTTTCAGCCAGCGTTTCAATTCGTCTAGGCCACCGACTGCCTCAATGGTCTCATCCTCTTCGACATATTCCAAAATGCCGTTACGACGAATGAGCTGCTTCTTCTCGGATAGGACGATATTAACTTCTTCTTCAGTCAACTTATTAGTAGAGACCTGAGCTTTGCGATAGACTTTCTGGGCTTCATCTAAAGTCAAGCCTAGCGCTGCCTTGAGCAGCTTTTCTCGCGTCTCGGTACTGATGCGACGGTTGCGCGTAAGCGCCAATTGTTGGTTGAGCACCTCATCTAGCTCGGTCATCGTCGGCAGTGGGAAATCTAAGACGACGACTTCCTTCTCCAATTCAATCGGGATGCTTTGCACCGGTGACATCAAGACGATTGTTTTCTGAGCTCCTTTGAAGCCAGCAATCGCGTCTCGTAACCAGCGGGTAACCTCAGGGTTGTCGATGAAAGGATGTAAATCCTTGAAAATGTAAATCCCAGGCTCTCGTTGCCGAACAACCCACTCCACTGCAGCCTGAGGTGAAACAGTGTTGTGCTGCGTCAGGGTGCGAGGCTGACCATATTCAACAATTCCGTGGGTAACGGTCCAGATAAAGGTGCGTCGCTGGGGCTTAGCCTGAGCAATCGTGGCGACCGCCTGCTCAGCCCGTTCCTCTTCCGGAGTTAAAAGGTAAATCAGGGGGTACTGGGCCTGGATCAGGATGCTGAGCTCTTCTTGCATGGCAACCGACACATCGAAGATAACGGCTGTAGACACGATCAGGAGGATGCAAATCCCCCGCCCCGAGCACCCTGGACTATTAGGCGGAAATGCCCTTTAGCAGGGAACCAATTCCCCATCCTGGCTCTTGTTGGCTTGGGGAAGTTCGACCTCCTCGTTCAAGACACCGGGCCGCTCGCCCAACGGAACCAGTTCCCCATCTTTAAGGACCACGAGGCTCTCACAGTCAGGGCAGGTGTGAACACGATGCGTTTGCCCTAGCTTGGCAGCTTCCGCCTCATAGACCACGTCAGCATGGCTCAAGAAGAACGAGATAGCCCGCTCGGCCATCTCAGACATTGACTTGCCCTCAACCGCCGCTTGAACTTTCAGGCGCTGGTGCAATTCCGGCGTGAGGTACAACGTTACCTTATGTCTTTCCTGCTCTTGCATATGCCCTTGACTGTCTTTTACCCGGGTGTATGACTTACCTTACCTAGCCCCCTCGGTGCTGTCAAGCCATCATGCTGGCTTGACAGCAGTTTTGTTACATTGCTTAACGGAATTATGGAGGTGGCCCCAGAACTAGCGGTTAGCTTCTAGCAGGCAGGAGAAGTAGAAGCGTGTGCTGATCTGGGTGCGGCGCTTGACTTGAAACCCTAGGTTTTGGAGAAGGGCGCGGATCTCCGCTTCGCGGTGCTGATAGGCGCGTGTTGTCTTGCTGGAGCCGGGAAAAAACTCGCCGATACGCTTGAGCAGGCTCAGCCAGAAAGTCTTGGGCGCGAAGCTCAGGATCAGTCTGGATTGGGCCAAGCGACTCAAGTGTTGGATCATTGTTGCCGCCTGCTCCTGGGGATAGTGGATCAGCACATCCAGGCAAACGACTGTATGGTAGTGACCACTGAGGGCTTCTAGGTCTTGAACGGCAAAGCTGGGGTTATCAGAGAGGCCGAGCTGGGTAGCTCGGCTACGAGCCTCACGCACCATGCTCTCAGAGAGATCGCTGGCGAAGACGCGTGCGCCAATCTGAGCCAGGGGAAGGCTAAGGCTGCCGACACCACAGCCCGCATCGCAGACGGTGAGATTCTCTAGGCTGGCGTCGGCGTGCAGCCATTCAAGCACCGTGTCCACGGTCTGTTGATGGCCAAGGCGAATGTCCCGTTGAACGCTGCTCACCTCACCGTCGCCATAGATCCGCTGCCAGCGCTCGAAGCCGGTGGCATTGAAATAATCTCGAACAATTGACTTGTCATCCATGGGAATTATTGTAAAACGGGGGGAGGGCACTTCCGGGTTGTCTGCTCCAAGGTCTCGTGGAAAGGCGCGACAAGTTGCGAGTCGCATTGCGAACCGTAGTCAACAAGCCCCACCAGGCCAAAGCATAAGCTTGCTGGGGCTTGTCAGCAGTTGCGCCTTGAGCTGTCAATCGCCTGCTAGCAAAGCGTTAGAGCTAATTTGTGGTAACCTCTGGGATCAGAGCTTCTACACAACCCTATTCATCCCGGGGAGTTGACCGACATGACGCCCTCTCTTGCTAACTTTCTCCTGAGCCTGGTCGCGGGCGCGGTCGTCGTGGTGATCCCAGCGACAGCCGCCCTAATTTTCATTAGCCAGAAGGACAAAATCAAAAGAAGTAAGCGCGTCTGACGCGCTAGCATTAGTCGTGCTTGCCTTGGAAACCTCAACAGTTGTTGAGGCTAGCTCTTGATTGAGTCGAGGTTGGCTGGGATCGGGCAGACTGTTCCAGCCACCCCAGGACTCTAGGCGAAGATTGGCTAGAATGAGCGGTACGTAGGAGGCGGAAAATGATTAACGTTGGCTTGACCCCTTCGTTCTTCCTTGGATTGGTCGTACTGTTGGCCAGTATTGGCCTGTACTTTGTGAGAACGCTCAAGCCAGACGTCTCACGGGATTATGACATTGTGTTCTCGGCAGCTGGAGGCCTTTCTGGCCTGATCTTGATCTGGCAGGGCTGGCGGCTAGACCCTATCCTGCTGTTCAGTCAGGTATTGCTCGCCGGGATGGCTGGTTTTTTCATTTACGAGAGCTTGCGTCTGCGGCAGGTTGCCACGGTGCAAGCCCGGCGTAGCGAGCCGATCATTGAAGATGATCCGCCTGTGCGCCGTAGCTACAAGGTTGACCTTGAAGACACGCGCAGTTTTGATGAGTCCGTTCGTCGTCGCCCGCGCCCCATTCGCAGCGCTGAGGATGAGGAGCCAACCCGTTACAGCCGACCGCCGCAGCTATCTGGCGACGTGCCGCCGCGCCGCCGCAAGCCCCGTCCGGTAGATGGCGAGGTGAGTGACCCGCCGCCCCGTCGTCGCCCGCGGCCCGTGGATGGAGAGGTGAGTGACGAGCCCCGCCGCCCTGCCAATGGCAGCAGAAGGCCGCCCTCCAGCGAAGGTTCTGGCTCCAGCCCCAGACCACGCCGTCCCCGTCCTGTCGAGTCAGACATTGATATAGAAGTGGATGCGGAGGACGTGGTGCGTCCCTTTATCGAGGATGTGGATGATGCGCCACCTCGGCGACGTCCGGAAAGCCGCCGCCCGCGCCCACCTCGTGAGGGCGAGGGTCCGGCTCGTCCCGTAGAAGCAATCGATGTTGATGTGGATGAGGACTTTGGTGGTGACGAGGACTTTGAGGGCGAACGTCCTCCCCGGCGTCCCCGCTACGACGACGAGTAAACCGTCGCGGCGGCAGCGGCTTTGTGCGGTAACGGCTCTGTTCCTGCTCTCGGCCTGTGGCGGTGGCCCAGTTGTTAGCTCCAGGGCTACACTCAACAGTCGCTACTCAGATGAGCAGCCCTCGCTGAGTTCCAACGGACGGTTTCTCGCGTTCGTCTCCGACCGTCACCAGCGCCGCGAGATTTTGCTGTACGACTTGCAGGCTCAGCAGTTCGTGAGCTTGCCCAATCTTCGTGGCCTGACCTTCTTGCCCGAGAGCCCTAGCCTCAGCGCCACTGCCCGCTACCTGGTCTACACCAGCGTGGTGCGGGGGCGCTCGGAAGTTCAGCTCTATGACCAGGAAACTCAGCGACCGCTGAGTTTGACGGCTACCTACGATGGTCTGGTCCGTCGTCCTTCAGTTAGCCCCGATGGCCGTTATGTGACTTTCGAAACTAGTCGCAGGGGCCAGTGGGACGTCGAGGTCATTGACCGCGGACCTGAGGTCGAGCTGGACACCCCTGCTACCCCGACCCGCTAGGTTTGCCATGCGCCCACGCCACAAGATCTTCGCCTCTATTTGGCTGCTGTCTGTGCTGCTAGCGGGCTGTTCGGCCTACCCGCGTTTCGTCGGTCCCAATGTAGATCCGTCAGGGGGCGGTCTCAACAGCGCCTATCCTGAGGCAGATCCCCAAGTGGGTCCGGATGGCAGCTTTATCCTGTTCACCTCGGATCGCCGTGGCAGTCGGGACGTATTTCTCTACGACACCAAGAACACCCGACTGTTGGATCTGCCGGGGCTGAATAGCCTGGACACGCTGAGCGAGCACCCCTCGTCTTCGGCCGATGGCAAGTGGATCGTCTTCACCGCCGACCGCCAGGGGACGCGAGACGTCTACGTTTACAACCGCGAGACCCAGCAGCAGCAAAACCTGACCCAGTCTCTCAACACCGATGTGAGCAATCCTACGATCAGCGCCGATGGCAGCACAATTGCCTTTGAGGCCAATGCCGGTGGTCAGTGGGATATCCTGGTTTACAACCGTGTGACCGGTCGGCCTATTGAGAACTTGCCGTTGGCTCCGCGCTAGGAGGGTGTACAGCTGTTTTAAGTTGCTTAAAAGGGTGTGTAACTGTTCGCCTCTACTAGGGCTACTGCTAGCTCTGGGCGGATGTGAGGCATTTGAGGTGTTCACGCCACCGCCAGAGGTGGGCGGCGGCGGAATTAACAGTCAGGCGCCTGACCAGTTTCCTGCCTACAGCGCCGACGGACAGTATCTGGCTTTCGCCTCAGACCGTAATGGCAGTCGGGACGTGTTTCTCTACGACCTGAGAAACCGACGGATCATTCCCCTGGCGGAAATTAACCGGCCCAACTCCTCGCAAGACCAGCCCAGCATCAGCGCCACAGCTCGCTACCTCACCTACGTAACCGATGAGCGGGGCAAGCCCGACATCTGGGTCTACGACCGCCAGCGCCGTGCGGTCGAAAACCTGACCCTCTACCTGCCAGGCTCGGTGCGCAATCCGACAATCAGTGCCGACGGTCGCCAGATCGCCTTTGAATCCAGCCGCTTGGGGCAGTGGCATATTGAGCTCGTAGATCGCGGCACCGACACGGAGCTCGATCATCTGACGATGACACCGTCTGCCCAACCGTGAGGAACTTGACGGAGCTGAAGACCGAGACAATGGTATTGTTTGGCGATCATCAAGAAATCCTATGAATTCTGCAGGCATAAAGGGTCTTGTGGGGTAATAGTGATTATGCGGATCTTGTTGCAATAATTTTTACTTCGAAACCCTATGAGGTTCAGCCGTCAACTGCTCACCGAGATCGTTCGACAGGGCTTCGATTCGGTCGACCGGGGCATTTTCCTGGTCTTCCACCGCGAGAGTGAGCTCACCTATGTCGCCGTATCGCCAGACCGCATCCTGTACCCCTACGAGTGGAACCACGATACGGCGCTCGTGGTGCAGCATCAGGCGCACGTGATCCGGCGGCTAGTGGAGCGTAACTACCCGGTACCGCGCAACTTTCTGCTCTCGCGTCTGCGAGTGCTGTGCCAGATCTTTGAGACGCATCTGTGGGCGATGCACAACGACGGTATGTTGCCTCACATTGCCTTTTTTCAAGAGCTACCGGAAGAGTGGGTAACCTACTTTCCGGGACCCGACCACTGGTTTCCTTCGCAGTCGCGCATCGGCATCCGTACCAGCTGCATCAACCAGCCGCCCCACCACGGCGAGACGCTCTACGCCCTTGACCGCGCCCACCGCGCCTTGCACGACGGTCAACGCACCCTGGCCTTCCGCAATTGGGTGGATCAGCGTTTGCAGGAGGTGGTGCAGGCATTGGGTTACTTTCACCGCGCGCCGGGCAAGCGCTACAACGGCCTGTTTGTGCAGACCCACCCTTGGGCCAACGGCTGGGACAATACGCCGCCCGTACTGCGGGTGGTGCACGAGCGGATCACGCCGCAGGTGTGGGAGGACAGCGCCGAGGAACGGCGCAAGGATGTCACGGTCACGCGTGTTGCTGGCGCACAGGGTGACCCGGAATACGCTGTTCAGCCGGGGCGGGCCAACCCCCGCGTGCGCCCCGAGCCGCCGTTTTACAACCAGGCTATGGGCATCGTCCGCCAGATGCAGATCGTGGACGGCCTCTACAACCAGATCCGGTTGGGCGAGGTCAACCGAGATCAGGCGATGAATCAGATCAAGTCTTGGCCTTCCCACAGCCTCAACCGAGAGAGCATCATCGACAACATCTGGTCCTACCTGTCACAGCGGGATCAGGAGGGCTGGTTGACCGAGACCGCCTGGCGACTACTCCAGGCCAACCTACGCGAGTACGGCTATCCGCTATGGATTCTGGATGTGCAGGCCACCGGCATTCTGCAGCGCAGCCAGCGACAGGCGCTGGAGGTTGCTAAGAACCTACACAACTTGGAACTTGTTGATCAGCTCAACCAGTACGTCACCGAGACCCAGAAAAACGCTCTACACATCTGGGCCAGGGGCAACGAGCGAGAGCCATGGCTGTCGTTTGACTGGCACCAGCAAAATTTTTTGGAGGGCATAACGCCTCAGGTTTTGGGGCCGCTCTATGGCCAGTTCGTCACAGGCGTAGAGGCAGTGGATCGGCTGCTGAATATCCTAGATGGCCCCCTATTCCAGCGGGGCGAGCAAATCTGCTTCGAGTCGCTGATCCTGAGCACTGATCCGTCCGACAGTCTCTATGATCCCCTACGCTACTGGCAGGGACCCAAGGGATGGGTGTTTCAACAGCAGCAGCTATATCAGATTGTGCGGGACCTGATAGCTAAGCCGCCCCAGGGCCTGGAAGATTGGAAACTCCAGCGCCTGAAGGAAGCCTTCGAGAGTATGCGCGTAGATCTGCTGCGCGTGGCTCAGTGCTACGGTGCGCCTGAGAATATCTTTGCCCTGCCGGGTCTGGAGGTGCCCAACACCTTCTACAGCGCCCGCGAGCATATCCCCGAGGAGGCTCCCGGCCTCACGCGCCAAGGCGAGTGCCCCAGCTTGGATGTGGACCGCCGCGCTTCCTTTCTGCCTCAAGCTGTGTTCAATCAGCTGGTGGCGGTGGAGTGCTACTAGGCTAGGCAAGCCAGGCTAGTGAATTCTTTCGAGATCCCAAACCTCTGGCCTTGATAGACTCCTGGCAAGCGTGCCGCCACCCTCGCTGAGCTGATGTCAACCTCGCCAGACTCTGATGAAAAGTGACCATAGGAATTTTGCTAGAAGTTTACGCTCCGAGCTTCAGACGCGAGGTTCTCCGCCTCAAGCGTCAGCTAAGGATTCTCTGGCACAGTTTCGAGCCTGTTCAAGGTCTGCAGGGATAGCTCGCCGAGCGCAGCGACCGGATTCTGGACGCTAGTTACCAGCTCCAGCCGGGGCATATGCATCAGGTAAATCAGTCGGTCACCAGGCTCCCAACTTAAATCTGCCGAGACTACCTGCAGCTGACCACCGCGCAGCATCAGCAGCGGCAGGAACTCACCGGCGCTGATCATCGCCTGCAGATCGGCCTGTTGGCTGGCAAACTCCACTTCGCGCAGAATGGTCTCGCCCAGGCGGGCTTCGCCCGTGCTCAGGTACTGATTCCAAGCCTTCACAAATAGCTGCGGCACAAAAGCCTGGGCGATCTCACTCTGATTGGGGCGTGAGCTGCCAGGACCCGGAGCACCAACCTTCGCATCGCTCGGCAGCGGCTCGCGCGGATACACTGCCAGCACCCGCGGCGGGTGAAACTCCTCCATTGCCCGCTGCGCCACCATCAGATTGACCTCTGGGTTGCTGGTCAAGGCGACAAACGTCCCTGCCGAAGCCAACCCCGCCCGCTCTAGACCGTTCACATCCAAGCCGCTGCTGAGGATGCAGCGTAGATTCTCCGCCTGTGCCTGACGGCACTGTTCCGGGTTGGTGTCCAGCAGCACCACCGGCTCGCCCCGATCCTGAAATAGGTGGGCTACCAGCCGCCCCAGTCTGTTGCTGCCCACGATCACAGCCCCTCGCGACTCGCTGCTGTCTAGGTGCAGCCAGCGCGCTATCCACTGAGCAGTCAAACCCTGAAACACCACGGTCATGGCAATCGTGAGAAACACCAGCGCTTTAATTGCATCACCGCCGTTGATCCCCCGCTCGGTGAGCAAGATCGCGAAGATCGACGCCACCGACGCTGACACAATACCTCGGGGGGCAACCCAGGCCATAAACGCCTTCTGCCGCCAACTCAGGCCACTATTCCAGGTACAGACTAGGATGTTGAGCGGGCGCACCAGCAGCATCAGTGCCAGCACCGTGAACACCCCGCCCCAGCCTAAGGCAAAAATGCTGGCAATCGAGAGGTCTGCGGCCAGCAGAATGAACAGCACCGAGATTGCCAAGATCGTCAGCTGCTCCTTGAAGCGGCGCAGCAAACGCTCTTCGGGCACTGCCGCCGCCTGAACCGCAAGGCCCGCCATCACCGAGGCCATTAGCCCCGACTCGTTCTCCAGCGATTGGGCCAAGCCGAACAGCCCCCACAGCCCCGCCAGGACGACCAAATTCTTGAGTTCTTCCGAGAGAAACTTGGCATACTTCAGGCCCTGAGCCAGCAGCCAGCCGCCGCCCGCGCCAATGCCCGCACCAATGCCCAAGCGCAAGCCCAGCCCTTCGATCACCGACAGCGGCTCCGCATCGCCATTGAGAATGATGTCCAGAACCACCACGGCCAGGATTGCCCCCACCGGGTCGATCAGCACGCTCTCACCCTCTAGCAGCGTCTGCACCCGACGACCAACCTTCACCTGCTTGAGCACTGGGCTGATCACCGTCGGCCCGGTTACCACCACCAGCGCCGCATAGAGAAAAGCAATCGGCCAAGGGAATTCGCCCAGCCAGTGGGCCGCTGCGCCACCGCCCACCAAGGTGATCAACGTGCCAATGGTCACCAGATTCTGCAAACTACCCGACACCCAGCCCAACTGCCGCAGTTGCAGGTTGAGCCCCCCCTCAAACAGGATCAAAGCGACCGAGAGCGAGACGATCACCTCCAGTCCCACCCCCAACGTTTGTGGGCGCACGAAGCCAAAGCCGTCCGGCCCCAACAGCACACCAAACAGTAGCAAAAACACAATGCTAGGCACTCGACAGAAGTCGGCGAGCACCTGTGCGCTGATCCCTGCCACCACGCTGGTAACCATGAGCAGGGTGAGCGCAAAAGACCCGTCCATAGACAAAGGCGTAGGGGCGTAGGGCTGGTTCGTCTGTGAGTCTAACTCACAGATCAGTGGTCCTCCGCTGAGAGCCCACTGACGTGTCGCCGGAGCGAGCCAGTACCACCACACCCACGCTGGCAATACCGCGCTGGGCAAGCGCTGCCACTGCTGCCCGCACCGTCGCCCCTGAGGTGTAGATGTCATCCAACAGCAACACGCTGGCTTCGGCAGGCAGGCGTCCCACACCGAAGGCATTGGCCAGATTGCTAGCCCGCGCAGCCGCTGATAGGCGAAACTGCGCCTCAGTATCGCGCAGCCGCTCTAGGCCCTGCGGGTACAAGCGCAAGCCCGTCCAGCGGCAAAAGCCCTGAGCCAACAATGCTGCCTGATTGAACCCTCGCATTTTAAGCTTGGCCTGGCTAAGCGGAATTGGCACCACCACCGGTGGCCGCACCAGCGGTAAAGCCGCCGCCTGCCAAGCCTGGCCCATCCAGAGCCCCAGCAACGGCCCCAGCTGCGGTTGCCCCTTGTACTTGAGCGCAGCGATGCTGTGCTTGAGCGCGCCGCCGTAGCTCCCCCAAGCGATCACTGGCCATTCAGCAAGCCTGCGCTCTGATGCAGCTAAGCGACAATGATGCACTGCCACCAGACAGGCCCTGCACCAACCAACGGTAGGTGCGGGACGACTGCACAGTGCACAGGTTGGTTGCAGGACCCAACCTAGGCAATCCCGCCAAATCTGTTTGAGCCAAACGGTTCTCATACCGCTAACGTTCCCTACCTGCAGCGGAGATTCACAGGTAGCCTTGGAGGATCTTGCTTCGAAGCGCTGGATTCAGAAGAAGACGCCTCTAAGATCAGGAGTACCTCCCTCTCTCCCCCCGTGGGTTA
This sequence comes from Leptolyngbya sp. SOY_34_metabat_272, assembly GCA_031399305.1. Lineage (GTDB taxonomy): Bacteria > Cyanobacteriota > Cyanobacteriia > FACHB-261 > FACHB-261 > FACHB-261. The sequence goes on along the minus strand of JANNOU010000102.1, from coordinate 15,600 downwards.
TCTGTACTGGCTTGATCAACTGCGGCCCCAAGACTTACCTGAAACTGGCAACAAGGCCTTCAATCTAGGACGTCTGCGTCAGGCCGACTGCCCGGTGCCTGCTGGTTTTGTGGTCAGTGCTCTGGCTTACCAAGAAGTCGTTGTAGACACTCTGCCTTGGCCTGAGTCTCTTCTGGCCGACCAAGTCCTCAGCCCTGGCCGTCCGCTGCAGGAAGCTGCCCGCCACATGCGCCAGCTCATTGAAACTGAGGCTAGTCTACCTGGGGCGCTGACCGATCCTTTCCAGGCCGCCTGTGCCCAGCTCCAGTCCCCTGTCTTGATTCTGCGGCCCAGCTTGGGCCACAGCATGGCCTTGCCCCACGGACTGCTGGCAGCCCAGTTTGTAACCACCCATCCCCAGGATGCGACCAAAGGTTGGCGCGAGGAGTCATTGATGGCTCTGCGCCGAGTTTGGGCGTCGCTATTCAGTGCTCGCAGCCTATTTTACTGGCAACACCAGGGAATTGCGCTGCGCGAGCTCTCCCTGGCCGTGCTAGTGCAGCCCATGGTACCTGCACTAGCATCCGGCTGGTGTGATTCACCGGTGGGCCTACGCACCAACGGGGCAGAGCCCCCAGCAGATTTGTGGGCGGTTTCCGGGCTAGGTGTGGCTCTCAGTCGCGGCGAAGCCATCCCAGATCGCTACCGCTTTGACTCCGGCACCAGCACTGCTAGTTGGCAGCCCGGACTGCAAGCTCGACGCTACACGCTGGCCACCGAATGGGCCGGTAGCCACAAGGCTGAGCAGCCCCTGCGCTCCGAACTACTCGATCTGAGTCCAATCCGTCTGGAGCCCCAAGTGCTGGAAGATCTGGGCTATTGGAGTCGGCAGGCCACTGCCCAGCTGCGGCTGAACAACGGCAGCGTCCTGCGTCTGGAATGGGCGCTGACGCCCGGCAAAGCGATCGTGCTGCTCCAGGCAGACCCGCAGCCAGCCAGCCTAATCGCGGAGCGGCCTTACCCCCCGCCGTTCGTTGACGCCGCCGCCAACCTGTTACGGGGAATTGGGGTCGTCAGAGGGCGAGTGCAGGGGCCTGCCCGAATCCTAAAGCCCGGCTCCACCGACGATACACCCCCCTTGCGGACCCAGCTTGAGCCCGGAGAGATCCTGGTTACTGCCAGCGTCCCGCCCGCCTGGCTGCCTTTGATCCGCCACTGCTATGGCTTGGTCGTGGAAGAGCCAGGTCTGACCAGCCACGGCGCGATCCTCGCTCGCGAACTGGGCATTCCAACGGTAATCGGCGTCAGCCGCGCAACTGAGCTGCTACGTGGGGGAGAGGTCCTGCTCCTAGACGGCAGCGCAGGTACCGTCAGAAGCTTGCGAGCGGCAGACAGCAACGCTGCGAATCATCTCGCTGCTTCTGCTGCCTCCGCCCCGGCTGCGCCCCCCCCAACCGGAACAGGTCTATTTTTGAACCTCAGCCAGAGCAGGCTAGCGGCCCAGATGGCCCACTTACCTTCGAGTGGAGTCGGTCTGTTGCGCTCAGAGCTGCTGATCCTGGAGATCTTGAACGGTCAGCACCCCTATCGCTGGCTGGTCCCTGAGCGTCACGCCGATCTGGTTGCACGCCTGGTAGCTGGAATCCAGCCATTTCTGGCTGCCTTTGAACCCCGCCCAGTGTTCTATCGCTCTCTAGATCTGCGCTCCCACGAGTTTCGCGAGCTCATCGGTGGTGCTGAGTATGAAGTACTCGAACTCAATCCGGTCTTAGGCTGGCGCGGTACTGCACGCTACCGCGACCAGCCAAGCTTATTTAGCTTAGAGCTTCAAGCTCTGCGTCAATTACAGCAGTCGGGCTACCAACAGCTACGTCTGGTGCTGCCGTTTGTACGCAGCGTAGGCGAGTTTGAATTCGCCCGCTCCCTGGTGGTTCAGGCTGGACTGTTCGACTCACCTAACTTCCAGCTGTGGATGATGGCCGAGGTGCCCGCCGTCCTCTTCACACTGCCAGAGTTTGTGCAGGCCGGAGTCCAGGGCATTGCCATCGGCTCCGATGATCTGACACAACTGCTACTCGGCGTTGATCGCGACCAAGCGCGTCTGGCTCATTTATTCAACGCCAATGACCCTGCCGTGCGCTCAGCGCTACGGCAGTTAGTGGAGGGAGCGCGTCAGTTGGGCCTGCCTTGCAGCCTGTGCGGCAGTGTCACGGTCCGCTATCCAGGGCTACTGCTGGATATGGTGCGCTGGGGAATTACCGCGGTATCGGTCGAGCCTGCCTACCTGAGCACTGCCCATTGGGCGCTAGCCCAAGCCGAGCAGCAGCTCTTGTTAGAGGCTGCACGTCAGCAAAGGCGTTAGCGAGTGCCCCAATTTCTGGAGCCGTTGGTCAATCCTGCTGCAGATGGGGATTGCTGTACATGGCTCCTCCTGCCGATAGGCCGCTCGATGACCAGCACCGGCCCTCTAAGCGGGGCAGGAGAGCACCCCAGTTGCGTTCACCGTTACTTTCTCCACAATGCCTCAGCGCCAGAGCTCCCCTGACCTCATCCAAACTATTTGCCAAATTGCAGATAATCTGTCGGACATCTGTGCAGGCGTGGAGCCTCCTCTGGCCGAACAGGCTGGCGCTATGAACCTAAGGGCAACCCTGGGCCAGGCACTCCTAGACCTGGCCCAGGCGCTGGATCCTTGCCAACAGCTAAACGCAGCGACGGCTCTGTTGGCGGCTCTGCCACAACCCTCCCCGGTCAGCGACCTGACCCAGCGAGCGGTAGCACGGGAGCATCTGCTCAGCCATCTGATCACCCAGATCCGCCGCAGTTTAGATTTGGCAACGATCTGGGAGCAGAGCGCCCGCGCCATTGCCGAAGCGTTCAACGCTGATTTCTGCGGTATCCTACGGCATCAGGAGGACGGCAGCGTGCGGATGGTCCACCGCTACGCCTCAGCGGCAGTCCACAGCCCTGCTGAGCTGGATATCGACAGTCGCTGTGCATCAGAAGTGGTCCCGGTCTGGCCCGCACGAGTGCTACGCAGCTACGACCTCACCCGTGCCAGCACTCCGGCCCTCACCCGTGCCAGCTTCCTGGCAATGGGTCTACGGGCGGAAATGACGGCACCCATTCAGATCGACTGGCAGAAGAGCTGGGGACGACTGGCCGTGGGACAGGCAACCCCACGCCTGTGGACCGATGCCGAGGCGGAACTGGCCCAAGCCGTGGCTGACCAGTTGGCTATGGCCATTGCCCAAGCCCAACTCTACCAACAGCTCACTGAGCGCAATGCAGATTTAGACCGAAGGGTCCACGAACGCACCCACGCTCTGGAGCAGGCCCTGCGCTTCGAGCAACTCTTAGCCCGTCTGGCCAACACCATCCGCAGCACTCTAGACGAAGCGACCATCCTGCAGGTGGCTGTGCAGGAGCTGGCACTGACCCTGGATACAGACGCTTGCCAGGCCGGGCTACTCACCACCATCCAGGCGGGGCACATCACCATTCGCTACGAACACCTGAATCCCCGCTTGCGCACTAAGGCCGAGCGGCAGCGACTGTCTCACCTGGGGCACACCTTTAGCCGGGCTAGTTGGCCGCAGGGACAGTGGGAGCGCATTACTCAGGGACTTCCTTGCGTGAGTGCCGACGCCCCACGGCTGTTCGTCAACGCTCGGGGGAAAGCCAATCGCATCGCTACGGTTCTCTATCCCATCCAGGACGACCAAGGGTTGATCGGCTTGCTCAGCCTGCTGCGCGGGCAGGCCTGTCCTTCGTTTCAACCGGAGGAGGTGAAATTGGTGGGGCGGGTTGCTGATCAGTGTGCGATTGCCATCCGCCAGGCACGGCTGTATCAGCAATCGCGAGCGCAGGTCGGGGCATTAATCCAGTTGAACCATCTCAAGGACGACTTCTTGAGCAACATTAGCCATGAGTTGCGCACTCCCCTGTCCAGCATGCGTCTGGCAATCCAGATGTTGAACCAGCCGCTTCCACCCGAGCGTTTTAGCACCTACCTGAAAATTCTGGAAACCGAATGCCAGCGCGAGATTAAATTAGTGGAAGACCTGCTAGACCTACAGCGACTGGAGACTGGTCAGCAGGCGCTGCGTCTGGGTGCAGTCGATCTCAACGAGCAGCTGTCGCTCTGGCTACTGCCCGTTCGTCACAGTCTGGACCGCTGCCAGCGAACTTTTACCCTGCTGTTGGAGCCCGATCCTCTGCCGCCGCTAACCACAGAGATCAGTAGCCTCAAGCGGATTCTGTTTGAGCTGCTGGACAACGCCTGCAAGTACACGCCTGAGGGCGGACATATCTGGCTAGAGATCCGAGGGGAGGGGCAGGCGTTCACCCTGCGGATTGGCAACACGGGAGATGGCATCGCGCCGGGAGAGCTACCCCACATCTTCGAGAAATTCCGTCGGGCAGCGGGCGAGAAGCGCTGGTCAACCTCCGGCACAGGGCTGGGCCTAGCCTTGGTACAGCAGCTCGTACACCGCCTCCAAGGTTCGATTGAGGTCAGCAGCACGCCGCAGTGTACCCTGTTCAGCCTTAACCTGCCTCAGCTCGGCGGCGGTTCAGGTCTGCTGCACTCAGCTAGGGGGCCGGAAGCGGTTGCCGGTTGAAGGTCTGACCAGGCTTGCCGACACCAACTCCTACCACCGCACCGCTCAACACTTCCTCAATGTCGATGCCACTGAAGATTTCACCAATTAATGCCCCCACCGCTGCGCCCAGTGCGGCGCTGCGCCCCAGAACGGCCAAGGACGTACATTAAGGGCTGCGTGATCGTGCTAGGGTTCCAGACTGGGCGGTTAGGGATACGGTTTGCCCATTGAGTGCGTAGCTTTAGGAGTTGAAGCGCGTGCCCCCGCCCTCAGGCCGGAACTCTCCCGCAGTGTCTCCCTTGTGGGCCACCACGCTGCCGGTGCTGTCCACTAGCAGCTACTCAATGCAGCGAAGCCTGCGGAGGTAGGTTATTCCGGTGCACGCTGGCTGGCTGGTCGCTGAAATTCAATGCTCTGGTCCAGGGGCGTAGAACCACCATTCGGGCTGCCTGCCAAACGACGCTAGGGACCAACTCCAAGGCTACTCGCGTCACACCAGGCTGAAACTGCCCCACCCGGATCTGGCGCACTGCTTCTTGGCCAGAGGATCTTGAGAACTGACGGATCCCAATTGAGTGTCTGGTAGATCTAAAACAACCCGGAACGGCTCAGTCAGCAGGAAAAATCTGGGGTGGGTGCTGGCACTGGTGGTCACCTCTAGCCGTAGGGTGTCGGGGTCGGACTGCCAGCTTTGCAACTTTGCTGCTTGAGCGATTTGGGCACTCAACCCAACCGCCACGAACCTCGCAACTAATGCTATGCTGCCAAGCCTTAGTCGCTTTACACCACCACCGTGGCTCTCTCATGCGAGTGGTACTCTCCCTACAATCGCTGGTTTACCCGGTTTACCCAAGATATGTTGCTCATGCGTTGTATCACAATCTTGAAGGACTCCCTCAAGTAAGCTGTTAGCAGAAGTGCAGATCCCAGGTGGTGGCTGTCCAGGGTGAGCACAGCGACCACTGGTTACCGGTGAGGGAATCTCGGCTCAGCCTGCCTCGACTTTTGGCTTTCGAGGATTGCTCAGGGGCCATGGTGTTCCTCACTCGCAGTGCGGGTACTTTTTCAGCTAAGGCAGTGAAGAGCAACCGCTTGAACTTCCCCCTGTTGCATGAGACTCCTCGCCATCACACCCATGTCTAGATCCAGGCTCAGCATGAAAAACGGCCTTTCCGGCCCGCCCCGCGACCAGTTCACCGTTCACTTTTGGGGAGTCAGAGGCAGTATCGCCTGCCCCGGAAGCAACACCGTCAAGTATGGTGGCAACACGCCCTGCCTTGAGATGCGGGTCGGCGGCCAACGGCTCATTTTCGATGGTGGCACGGGCCTGAGGGTCTTGGGGCAAGAGCTGCTGAAACACATGCCCTTGGAGGCGAGCCTGTTTTTCACCCACAGCCACTGGGACCACATCCAAGGTTTTCCGTTTTTCACGCCTGCTTTCACGCCTGGTAACCGGTTTGATATTTACGGGGCTGTTGCTCCTAACGGCTCCACCATTGAGCAGCGCCTCAATGATCAGATGCTGCACCCTAACTTCCCAGTGCCGCTGCAGGTGATGGGATCTGAGCTAAAGTTTCACAACTTAGTGGTCGGCGAACCGCTCCAACTTGGGGAGATCTGTGTTGACAGCACGCCACTTCATCATCCGGGCGGCGCAGTGGGCTATCGCGTCAACTGGCGAGGCCATAGTGCAACCTATGTCACCGATACCGAGCATCACACCGAACATTTAGACGACAACGTGTTGCGTCTCGCCCACCAGACTGACATCCTAATTTACGATGCTACCTACACCGACGAAGAGTATCACGATCCCAAGGCCAGCAAGTTCGGCTGGGGCCACTCGACCTGGCAAGAAGCGGTAAAGGTTGCCAAGGCAGCGGAGGTGCGTACGCTGGTCATTTTCCACCACGATCCGGCGCACGACGACTGCTTTATGGATCGGGTCAGCGAGCAGGCGCGGTTACAGTTTCCCACCGCAGTGGTCGCTCGCGAAGGGATGGTCCTGGATGCTGTCTCCTGCTCTGACTTATCGTTGCGAGTAGACCTAAACATCCCTGTCTAGAGTGAGACTTGAAGTGTAGACTCGTCGTCAAGCCGTGGGGCGGTTCGGTCTGCTTGGCCTGTGGCAAGATGTGAACTGTGTTGGTACTTTCCTCAACGGTCAATGCTCACAAGCCGACGGCGGTAGCGATCGGCAATTTTGATGGTCTGCATCGGGGGCACCGCCAGGTGATTCAGCCCGTTCTAGACCTGTCACCTGATAGCTGCCTACTCAAACCCACGGTTCTCTCCTTCTCGCCTCATCCCCAAGAATTTTTCGGCGGCATGCCGCGCCCACTGCTGACCCCACTGCCTGAGAAGGCAGCCTGTTTGAGGTTGTGGGGAGTCAGCCAATTTGTGCTGCTGCCCTTCGATGCTGCCCTGGCTGCGCTGAGTCCTCAACGGTTTTTGGACCAGATCTTGCTAGAGCAGCTGGCCGCAAAGCGGATCAGCGTGGGCTTCAACTTTCGCTTCGGCCACCGTCGCACTGGCAGCGTAGAAGACCTGAAGAGTTGGGCACAGCGCGTCGGTGTCGAGGTGATGGTGGTGCCTGAGCTGACCTACGAGGGACAACGGGTAAGCAGTTCACGGGTGCGCGCCTGTCTACTAGCGGGCGAAGTGGCAGCAGCTCGCCACCTGCTGGGCCGTGCCTACAGCCTGACGGGACGTGTGGTGCGGGGTCAGCAACTCGGACGCACCCTGGGCTTTCCGACCGCGAACCTGAAGCTGCCGGAGCGTAAGTTTCTGCCGCGAGACGGCGTGTATTGCGCTCGCGTGGCCTGGAGCGATATACATACATCCGGCCCGGATCTCCCGCCCGAGCCTTGGTCGGAGGCAATTGGGTTGCCCGCTTCTAGCGGCGGCCAGTCAGTCTGGGCCGTGATGAACATCGGCACACGGCCTAGCGTGGGCGGAACCTCACGCACAGTGGAAGTCCATCTGCTGGACTGGTCGGGCGATCTGTATCATTGCTTGTTGACGGTTGAGCTAGAGCGCTTCCTGCGTCCCGAGCAGAAATTTGACTCCCTGGACGCCCTCAAGCGCCAGATTGAGAAAGATCGGGAGGCAGCGCTTAGCTACTTCCGTGAACCCGTCCACTCGTAACTCGCTATTTCCCATGCATGATCAGCCAGACGACCCCATTGCTCGGCTCATAGCCAATCTGGGGCGAGCCATCGTGGGTAAAGCCGAGGCGATTCGACTAGTCCTGGTGGCCCTGCTCAGCGGTGGCCACGCACTGATCGAAGACGTGCCAGGGGTAGGCAAAACGCTACTGGCGAAATCTCTGGCCCGCTCAATCGACGGTCGGTTCCAGCGGATTCAGTGCACCCCAGACTTGCTGCCTACCGACATCACTGGCACCAATGTCTGGAACCCGCGCAGCGGCGAGTTCGAATTTCTGCCGGGGCCAGTATTTACCAATGTGCTATTGGCAGATGAAGTGAACCGCGCCACGCCGCGCACCCAGTCGGCACTACTGGAAGTGATGGAAGAGGCGCAAGTCACCGTGGATGGTCTGACCCGCCCGGTGGCGGACCCATTTTTTGTCCTTGCCACCCAAAACCCAGTGGAGTATCAGGGGACCTTCCCCTTGCCTGAGGCGCAGTTAGACCGTTTTGCGCTCTCTTTTAGCCTGGGCTATCCTACAGAGCTTGAAGAACTCCAGATGCTCCAGCGTCTGCGCTCCGCCACCGCGAATAAGCCCTTAGAGCCCTGCATCTCGCTGGAGGAGGTTCTGGCTCTGCGCCAAAACTGTGCTGCAATTAGCGTGGCGGAACCACTGCAACAGTACATCTTGGCCCTGATCCGCTCGACTCGCGAGGATGAGGAAGTGGTATTGGGCGTCAGCCCCCGAGGTGCAGTGGCGCTGCAACGCACGGCTCAGGCCATGGCATTGCTGGAGAGACGAGATCATGTGCTGCCGGACGATGTGAAGTTTCTGGCACCCTTTGTGCTTTGCCACCGCCTGATTCCGGCAGGTGGACGCAGTGCACGGGGCATTGTGGAGCGCCTATTGCACACGATCGCTGTGCCCTAGACTCGGCCATAGAAGGCTGCCCGCGCAACCGAGTATGCCTGGCAGAGCTGCCAGGCCCAGAACTGGTCGCCGTAAGAGAAGTGCCACCACTCGTGGGTATGGCGCACAAAGCCGCTCTCGCTCATGACCTGGTCTAACAGCTTGCGGTGGATGTGGGCCTGCTGTGCCTGAGGCTTGGGGTTGTCTTGAAAGTGATCGGGAAACGAGCGCGGTGACATCTCGTCGATCGGCGAACCCATGTCAATCGTCTGGCCTGCCGCATCGACCAAGGTGACATCAAGCGCGGCACCCGTGCTGTGCGGGGGCGGCGTGCTCGGGTCCAAGCTTGGCACCGCCCAGAAAGTGTATACCTGTGTGTAGATCGCCTGACATTGTGCGTCGTCTAGTGCCTCTGGGACCCACCCCTGCGCTTGGGCTTGTGCCTTGAAGGTGTACTCCACCATGTACTGCTGCACGGCTACCGGGCGGTAAGCGTCAAAGATCTTGATCCGCCAACCGGGCTTCAAGAGGCTCAGGTGATTTTGCGACTGTTGCAGGCGTTTGAGCACCCCCACGCGCGTCCAGAAAGGGGATTTTCCCTCGTAGGGAGCACCCGCGCTGAGGTATGGGTGAGGCTGCTCAAAGGCGAACGTGTCAGGGATTGGCACCAGGGCTTCGCCGCATTCCCAAATTGACAGCTGTTGGTAGGGCTTCAAATGTCAAAATCCCCAGACAAAAATTTAAACCTCCAAGCCGTCTGCAGCTTCGCTCGATCACGATGCAGGACCGGTTTCGCTCCTTGTCACCTGGCTTATCCTATCAACCGGAGAGCCGCTCAGCGCTAGGTTGGTACGCTTTGTTGTGATCAAAGTCACCAGTTGTTGCAAAGTTTCTGTCAATTATGGACAGACGAGGGTTTGCACTGTTTCGGTTTGACCCCCAACCCATCGAGGGGTCTGACTACTTGTACAGCTTCCTCTGAAACCGTCAAAATCTTGGGTGTCGTAGCGTGATTGAACCCTCAATACTCTGATTGAGTCTCAGAGTGTGAATGTAAGCTGAAAGGGGAGATTTTAGCCCTAACCATGCTGTGCAGGTAGACTATTCGGGTGGTGCATATAGTTTGAATTTCAGTAGCACTTTTTTCAGGTTCCTCGGTTGCCACACGTGAGAATTGTCACCCGTATTGGACATCCCTTAGCGATTCAGACGGCCTTTGGATCCGTCCTGTCCAACCTCTTGCCAAGGCCGTTTGGAGGTGGCAGATGTCCGTGTGCAAGGGCTTTTGGGGACAGGCATCCTAGTACCTTAGGCGGATTGTTTGACGATTCTCCTTGTGATAACCCTTTAAAGAATAAAGTGCGATTACCTGAACATAGGTAGTTCACAGTAAGAGCCATCTCAGTACTTTCACACAGAGTGGTAATGAACGTTCAGACATCATTGCAGAGTGGAATGGACGGCCAGACTTTGATACCAGAGGCCCCTCCTGGCTTCAAGTCGGGATTTGTCGGGTTGATCGGGCGACCCAATGTGGGTAAGTCAACCCTGATGAACGTGATGATTGGTCAGAAGATTGCCATCACATCACCTGTGGCGCAGACCACCCGCAATCGACTCCGCGGAATTCTGACTCTGCCGGAGGCTCAAATTATTTTTGTGGATACGCCTGGTATCCACAAACCTCATCATCAGCTCGGTGAAGTGCTGGTTCAGAATGCCTGGAGCGCACTTCAGGCAGTGGACGTCGTACTGTTTGTGGTGGATGCCTCAGGCGAAGCGGGGGGTGGCGATCGCTACATCGCGGAGATGCTCTCCCACAGCAGCGTGCCCGTGGTGGTCGGCGTGAACAAGCTTGATCAACAGTCGGAAGACCCCGACCAATCGGAAGCGGTGGACCGCAGCTATCAAGCGCTCGCCCAAGCCCGAAACTGGCCGCTAGTTAAGTTCTCAGCGCTCACGGGTGAGCGCATGGATGCCCTGCAACAAGCCCTAACTGACCATCTAGAAGTTGGCCCATACTACTACCCGCCAGAGCTGGTCACCGATCAGCCTGAGCGATTTATTATGGGTGAGCTGATCCGCGAGCAGATTCTGTACCTGACTCGGGAAGAAGTTCCCCACTCGGTCGCGGTTACAGTGGACCGGGTAGAAGAAGAGCCCACGATCACCCGCGTCTTGGCTACCGTGAATGTCGAGCGCAACTCGCAAAAAGGCATCTTGATCGGCAAGCGCGGCAGCATGCTCAAGGCGATTGGCACTGCCGCCCGCGAGCAAATGCAAAAGTTGATTGCCGGCAAAGTCTACCTAGAGCTGTTCGTCAAAGTTCAACCCCGCTGGCGGCAATCACGCGCGCGCCTTGAAGAACTAGGCTATCAGGTCGAAGAGTAGGGACGCACGTCGGTCGCCGGGCTCCTACGATGCCGCCGTCTGACGACGGCGCAGTTGGCCGCAGGCGGCATCAGCCTCTAGTCCTCGGGTTTGGCGGACGCTGACGGCGACGTGGCGGTCTTTGAGCGCTTGGACGAAGCGCTGAACGCGCTGGGTCGAGGGACGTTGGTAATCTACCTCAGCAATTGGGTTGTAGGGAATGAGGTTCACGTGGCTCTGGAAGCCGCGCAGGTGGGACGCTAATTCCGCAGCATGTTCCGGTTCATCGTTGAGTCCGGCCAGTAGGATGTACTCGAAGCTGACGCGGCGACCGGTGCTCGTCACGTACGCTTGGCACTCCGCCAACAGCTCCGTTAGCGGGTACTTGCGAGCGCTGGGAATCAGGCGTTCGCGGATGAGCTGGTTAGAGGCGTGGAGACTGACCGCCAGGGTGACTTGTAGCTGATGCTCAGCTAGGCGACGAATTTGGCCAGGGATGCCCACCGTAGAGATTGTCATGCCCCGCTGACTGATGCCGACCTCGCGATTGAGACAGTGAACTGCCTTAACCACCTGCTCTGTATTGAGTAGAGGCTCGCCCATACCCATGAACACGATGTTGCCGACCCGGCGCTGGAAGTCCTCCTGGACGGTCAGGATCTGGTCCACAATTTCATGGGCGTCCAGATTGCGCTGCAAGCCGCTTTTGCCAGTAGCGCAGAAATCGCAGGCCATCGGGCAGCCCACCTGGGACGACACGCAGACCGTCAGGCGCTGTGCAGTAGGGATGCCAACGGTCTCCACCGTCTCGCCGTCACTCAGGCGCAACAAATACTTGACCGTGTCGTCTGAGGCCACTGAGCGGTAGTGGAGCTCAGAGCGGCCCACGGGCACGGCAGCGACCTGCGCTCGCCACGGCTTGGGCAAGACCGTCACTTCAGTCAGTGAGCGAATGCCGCGGGTATAGAGCCACTCATGGATCTGGCGACCCCGATAGGCGGGCTGACCCAGGCGCTCAGCCCAGGCGCTAAGTTCGGACTGAGACAACCCCAGCAACGCGCGCGGGGCTGGCACTAGGGGGATAGACGCGTCCTCCATCGACATAGACATGGCAACCGTGCAGACAGACTGTCTCTCTATCCTAGATGCCCGGGCAAACTGGCACAGGGTTACCGCCAGAGAGCTGCGGGATTAGCCACACTATTCACTCACGGCAAGCGGGCCAGACTGCTGCCCAGTTTCGAACTGCGCTGGCTGAGGGCACTTGATCGTAGAATCATCACGGGATGCGATTCACCCCCACTTACGAAGTGGGTTGAGGAGGAGGGTGCCCATGTCCCTGTTTGACTGGTTTGCCAACCGACGACGCTCAGCCCCGCTCAGCAAGGAACAGCAGCAGCGCGAGATCGCCGATGGTCTGTGGACCAAGTGCGAGAAGTGCGGTGTCCTGGCCTACGCCAAGGATCTCAGCCGCAACCAGATGGTTTGTGTGGAGTGCGGCCACCACATGCCGGTGGCGGTCGAACAGCGTATTGATCAGCTGCTCGACCCTGGCACCTGGTCGTCTCTGGATGACAACTTAATCGCCAGTGATCCCTTGAGCTTTCACGATCGCAAGTCCTACAGCGACCGTCTGCGCGAAACACGGGAGAAGACCGGCCTGCGCGATGCGGTCCAGACCGGGCTCGGCCAGTTGAGCGGTCAGCCGCTAGCTTTGGGCGTGATGGACTTCCGGTTCATGGGTGGCAGCATGGGTTCGGTAGTCGGCGAGAAGATCACGCGGCTGGCGGAGCGGGCCACGGCGGAGCATTTACCGCTGGTGTTGGTCTGTGCCTCGGGCGGGGCGCGGATGCAGGAGGGGATGCTGAGCCTGATGCAGATGGCGAAGATCTCCGCCGCGCTGGCGCGTCACCGCGAGGCCCGGCAGCTCTATATTCCGGTGCTCACCCATCCCACGACCGGTGGGGTAACAGCCAGCTTCGCCATGCTGGGGGATATCTGTCTGGCGGAGCCTAGGGCGTTGATCGGCTTCACGGGGCGGCGGGTTATAGAGCAGACCTTGCGACAGAAGGTGCCCGAAGATTTCCAGACGGCTGAGTACCAGCTGGCCCATGGTCTGGTGGATGCGATTGTTGCCCGCCCGCAGCTGCGCAAGGTTCTTGCGCAGCTGTTAGCGCTGCACCAGTCGCCCTCGGTCCAGTCATCACCGCTGTTGTTGCGCGAAGCCGTGACGGCGGCGGAACCTCTGCCCAAACCTTTGGCTGAGGGGCTGCGTATCGGCTACACTAGGGAGTCTGACTAAAACTCGAAGGGGATTCAAGAGGAAGCAGCATGTCGCGATATCGAGGCCCTCGCCTGAGGGTAGTGCGTCGCCTTGGGGAGCTCCCGGGCCTAACGCGTAAGAGCGCCCGACGCTCCTATCCTCCTGGTCAGCATGGCCAAGAGCGAAAGAAGAAGTCTGAGTACGCGGTGCGGTTGGAAGAGAAGCAAAAGCTTCGCTTCAATTACGGTGTGACTGAGAAGCAGCTGCTGCGCTATGTGCGCCGGGCCCGTCGGGTCAGCGGCTCCACGGGGCTGGTGTTGCTGCAGCTATTGGAAATGCGCCTGGATAACGTTGTGTTCCGTCTAGGTATGGCCCCCACGATTCCGGCGGCGCGGCAATTGGTGAATCATGGCCACATCACGGTCAATGGCCGAGTGGTGTCCATTGCTAGCTATCAGTGCCGTCCGGGCGAGGAGATCAGCGTCAAGGACCAAGAGAAGTCGCGCGCCCTGGTGGAAACCAATCTGGAGTTTCCGGGTTTGGCCAATGTCCCCACTCACCTGGATTTTGACAAGGCCAAGGTCAAGGGTCGAGTCACGGGCGTGATCGAGCGCGAATGGGTCGCCCTGCAGATCAATGAACTGCTGGTGGTTGAGTACTACTCGCGGATCGCCTGATTCCGACTACCTCGAAGCCTTCCTCAGCTCCCCCTGCTCCACTGTGAGCGGGGGGCTGTTGTTTGTGCTGTCCCGCCGTTGAAGTGGCGACCACACAGAAACTCTTCACATAACCCAGGGTTATACCACTTGGGTTGAAGTCTCATGAGAGTGAGTTGAAACTCTTCTGGGCGGACTTGATAGGATTGGCAAACACTCTTTAGGTCACAACAGGAGATGGGTGAAATGAATCCACTGACCTTAAAAATTATTTTCATGATTGGAGTTGTGTTGTGGTTAATAATTCGGATTCCCTATCAAAAAGAACAGCAGAAAAACACGATTGTTGATGACCGAAAAACCGCTCAGGAAAAGGTGGCTCGCGTCCTGATCTTGGTTGGGGTTCTGTTTCTCCCCTTGATCTATATTTTTTCTCTTGGGTTGGGCTTTGCGAACTATCGTTTGCCAATTTGGGCAAGTGGGCTAGGGGTTGTTCTGTTTGCGAGCTCGCTTTGGCTATTCTGGCGTGCTCATCATGACCTTGGCAAAAACTGGTCGCCAACGCTGCAAATTCGAGAGGGGCATACATTGGTGACTGAGGGTGTCTATCACAGCATTCGTCACCCGATGTATGCTTCGGTCCTGTTATTGTGCGTAGCACAAGCATTATTGCTTCCGAACTGGGTTGCAGGACTGGCGGGGCTGATCTGTTTCAGCATTGCGTATGCAACACGTATCGACCAAGAAGAACAAATGCTGCTGGATCGATTTGGGGATGAGTATAAAGCTTATAGGCAACGGACAAAACGATTGGTACCCTATCTGTTCTAAACCGTAACTTTCCCCTCCAGTGGCAGTTGAGGCATCAACTTTGGGGCGCGGCGTAGGAAGTTTGCATCCCGGCAAAGGAAATTCCCTTGCCTAGGCTCCAAGTTTGCATGTCCGAGTCGCAAAAATGCTCACCGGGCCTAGGAACTTTCCTTCGCTGATTAGCAAAATTGCTGACGAGGAATCCAAATTTCCTTCGCCGGTTAGCAAAATTGCTGAGGAGACATAGGAACGTTTCTACCCAGGGAGCCAAGTTCCCATCGCACCCATGCCTGAATCGTCGCCAGGTACTCGGTGTGGGGCTATGGTTGATAGAATTTCTCTAACCCTCGTCAAAGCTGCTGGCAGAGGGTTAGCCTGCTTTGTCAAGTAAAATGCGCTGCTGAACGCTAGCAATTCTAGCGAGTAGCTCTGAGTGCGACTGGTGTAAGGCTTCGAGTTGCTCCTCAGTTTCCTCCAAGTGAATCAGGAGCGTTGCAAGCAGCTTCTGGCTACCCCGCGGCTGCTGGGGACAGGTCTGTTGCCAAGGTTGATGATTGATTCGTACCCGTTCAGGGGGAGAAGAGACCTTGAAGAGCGCTTTTGCCCAGGCTCTGGTAATTTATGGACATAGATGAACAACAGACACTACCAATAAGTTCAAGCTGGAACAACAAATTCAAGCGGAGGAAGCGAAACTGTCTAACTTGACAGCACAACTTAGGGAACCAGAAGTTTTCATATCTTTGACCCATCGGCGCAAGCACTTGGATAACACCCTGAATGCACTTCAGCAGGCATGGAAACAGCAAAATGGGGAGCTCAAGCAGTTTTGCAAGGCTCTGGAAATCGCTTCAGAAC
>JANNOU010000088.1:0-16991 GCA_031399305.1 Leptolyngbya sp. SOY_34_metabat_272 | reverse complement strand
GGTGGCTTGGCGGCTTTGGGTCGGGGACAAAGTCACAACTTTGTCCCCTCATTTCCCATCCCTAAACTTTGGAGACTGTGCAGACTATGCGCCAACTTTGTGTTGCTTATTCTCAGGAGGGTTGTGATTCATGACTCCCTCCCCTGGCAGTTTTGATGACAGCGATTTCAGCATCTTGAAAGTGCTGATTGAACGCTATGGTCTCTCGCGCTTAGTTGCAGCGCTCAGCCGGATTTGCTTATGGCAAGCCGAGCGCGCAGATGTGATGCAACGAGGTCGAGAAGCGGTGAACGAATGGCGTAAAGACGCCAGCCTGCTGACCCGAGTTCTGATCCAGCTCAATCACTAGAAACCCCTCACCCCCGGCCCCACTCCCGAGTTCGGGAGAGGGGCCGGGGGTGAGGGCCTCTGAGCTTCACTGCGTGTTGAACACGCCGCCCCGCTGGCTCAGCAACATGGCATCCTGCTGCGAGAGCCCCTGACACTGAGCAAAGGAAGCATCGCGGACATTGGCACCCTCCAGGTTAGAGCGCTCCAGATTAGAGCCTCGCAAGTCCGCCTTCTGCAGGTCAGCATTGCTGAGATTGGACAGGCTCAGGTTGGCTTCGATTAGGCTGGCAAAGCGCAGCACCGCATAGCTGCAATTGGCCAGGCCGAGATCAGCGTTGTTGAGATTCGCCTCGCTCAAGTTGGCTTCGCTGAGATAAGCCTTGAGCAGATTGGCCAAGCTGAGATTGGCCCCGACCAAGTTTGCGCCGCTGAGATTAGCCTTGCTCAAATCTGCCCCTTGCAGGTTGGCCCCCTGCAGGTTGGCCCCGTTGAGATTCACACCGACCAGTTTCGCGCCCGCCAGGTTGGCACCGCTGAGGTCAGCCCGGATCAGATTCGCGCCTGACAAATCAGCGCTGCTGAGATCCGCCTCTTGCAAATAGCTACCGCTCAAGAAGGCTTCCGCCAGGTTGGCCCGCGCCAGATTAGCCTTGCGCAGCGAAGCCCGGCTCAGATCGGCCTCAGACAGAATGGCATCGCTGAGATTGGCACCGCTGAGATTGCCGCCGCCCAGATTGGCGCTGCTGAGGTTGGCATTGCTGAGATAGGTATTGCTGAGATCGGCACCGCTGAGATTGGTGCGCACCAGCTTGGCCTCGCTTAAGTAGGCCAGCGACAGATTGGCCTTCACCAGGTTCATGCCATTGAGGTTTGCGCCACCCAGACTGGCCCCCCCCAACTGCGCATGTGGATAAATGCGATATCCCAGGACGACCGGCGCATCCGGGGGAGCCGTCCGACCATTCTGGGACGGCGTATCCAGGCCATGGTTGAGACTGACCGGGATCACCGGCACCGGAGGTTCAGGGGCAGGACCGGCGCTGCCGTTCTGACTAGGACCATCCGAGGCAGGCAGCGGCGGGCGCACACGATTGTTGCGGCGGCGGGGCCTGCCATAGCGCATCTCTGCCCGCACCACCTGCCACAAAAACATGCCGAGCAGGGCAACGCTCACCATGAACACCGGCACCAAAGGCCCGGCTGCTGCGAACCCACCTGCCGCTGGGGCGGGTGGGTTGGTGCCCTGGGTAGGAGGCGTCTGCAGCAAGAGTACCGGAGGTTGCGTCACTGGCGATCCAGGCAAAAACGATAGGGTTGTGAAAGTAGACACAGAGCCGATCCTCCTGATGCAGCACCGTTGTAGACCGGTGACAGTTTCCTCAGTCAAGCTATACAGACCCTGGCTGCTGAACCCGCATCCTTTGTTGGAGATCTACAGGCTGGGGCCAAATCTTCACCCTGTTCTACGATGAGTAGACCGTTCTCTGAAAGCTAGTTATGCAGACGAGTGCTTACGCTGAACTTGCCCCCTTTGCACCGCGCCAGGCCGAGGTCCGCCGCATTACGGGCGAGACCGATGTGCGAGTGTCGCTCAACCTGGATGGGCAGGGCAAGTACGCGACCCATACCGGCATCCCGTTTTTGGACCACATGCTGGCTCAGCTCAGCGCCCACGGCCTGGTGGACCTAGAGGTTCAGGCGACCGGCGATCTGCTCATTGATGACCACCACACCAACGAGGATGTGGGCATCACTTTGGGGCAGGCGCTCCACCGCGCCCTGGGCGACCGCAAGGGAATCGTGCGCTTCGGCCACTTCCTGGCTCCCCTAGATGAGGCGTTGGTACAGGTGGCGCTAGATTTCTCGGGCCGTCCCCACCTCAGCTACGGCCTGGAGATCCCCACACAGCGGGTGGGCACCTACGACACGCAGCTGGTGCGCGAGTTCTTTGTGGCCGTGGTCAACCACGCTCAGCTGACCCTGCACATCCGCCAGCTGGCGGGCATCAATTCACATCACATCATCGAGGCCACGTTCAAAGCCTTTGCCCGCGCCTTGTGTATGGCGGTCGAACCTGACCCACGCCGCCTGGGCGAGGTGCCTAGCTCCAAAGGCGTGCTCTAGGTCCGGTCCCTCAGCCGATTGGGACCCTTGCTCACCAGCGTGGGACCAGTCCTCCGGAAGGTGGGACCACCAGTGCAGACCCGTGGGACCAGTTTTCCAGAGTGTGGGACGACCGGTGCACTGAGATGGGACCCCTGCTGCAATACTTGGGACGGTCTGTGCACTGAGGTGGGACGAGTTTTCGCGAGCGTGGGACGACCGGTGCAGACCGGTGGGACGAGTTTTCTCGCCAGTGGCATGAAGGTTCTGGGATGTGGGACGAAGCTGCGCAGCTGACGCCACTGCTCCTACGGCTGACGCCACTGATCAAGACCCCAGCCGCCGCAAGGGCATCGCGACTTGCTGGAGCTGAGAGCTGGTCCCCGGCTGGACCCAGAACCTGCGCCTAATGACTCGCAACCGAGTAGTCTAGCTCCTCCTGCATCCCCGCAGCGTTCAGCGGCGCGAACCCCTGCTCCTGATGACCGCCATAGCCCAAAAACACCAGGTAGGCAATCGCGCCCAGATAGATCACCAAACTCACGATCAATAACTTGAGAGCGCCCTCTTCGGTAAACATAATCTCACCTGCCTGCCTCACGGAAGCCTCCCGACGGGATAACGAGAATTGCCAGAACCTCGACTCAACCAGGCGCAGCAGCCGGTTAACTTTGTATCTGCTTCACACAGTAAAGAAAAAATCCAGCCAGCACAGCACACCTACACGCAAATCCTTTGCCAAGTTTGGAAAGCTTATTTGCCCAAAACGGCAACCGAGCTGCCCCAACCGGAAACTCAGGCGCTGGCTGAGTCACCAGCCAGCAGCGCCTGCAACTGCGCCTGATCCAACACTGGAATTTTCAGCTTCTGCGCCTTGGCGAGCTTAGATCCCGCCTTCTCGCCCGCCAGCAGGTAGTCGGTCTGGCTGCTCACCGAGTCAGTTACCTTGCCGCCATGCTGCTCGATCAGCGCCTTGGCCTCAGTGCGGCTCAAGCTCGGCAGGGTCCCGGTAATCACCCAGGTCTTGCCGCTCAAGATACCTGTTGCAGCTGCCACCGCCTGCCCCGCCAGCTGCAGCCCGACTGCCTGTAACTGCGCGATCAGCACCTGATTGGCCGGGATCTGAAACCACTGGTACACCGACTGAGCGATCTCCGGGCCGATGCCGTAGACCGCCGCAATCGCCTCAGGCGTCGCTTGGGCCAACTGCTCAACGGTGGTGAACTGCTCGGCTAACAACTGCGCGTTGACACTGCCCACATGGCGAATCCCCAGCCCGTAGAGCAGCCGCGCCCAAGGCTGCTGCCGCGAACGCGCCAACGCCGCCACCAAGTTTTGCGCCGACTTCTGGCCCATACGCTCCAGGCTCGCCAGCAAATCGACACTGAGCCGAT
This sequence comes from Leptolyngbya sp. SOY_34_metabat_272, assembly GCA_031399305.1. GTDB lineage: Bacteria > Cyanobacteriota > Cyanobacteriia > FACHB-261 > FACHB-261 > FACHB-261. Next base: position 13,164 of record JANNOU010000088.1, on the reverse strand, counting down.
AGAGATCGGCCAAAGACTGGACCAGCCCCTGATCAACCAGCTGCCGCACCAGCTTCTCACCCAGCCCATCAATGTCCAGCGCCTCCCGACTGGCCCAATGCTGCAAACTGCCCCGCAAGATCGCCGGACAGGAGGCATTGATGCAGCGGGTGACCGCTTCGCCCTCGGGGCGCACCACCGGCTGAGCGCACTCTGGGCAGGTGGTCGGCAGCTGATAGCGTACTGCCCCCGCCGGACGCAGCTCAGGCAACACCCGCAACACCTCCGGGATGATCTCCCCGGCCTTGCGGATCACCACCGTGTCGCCGAGGTGCAGATCCAGCTCGGCTAGGCGGTCGGCATTGTGCAGCGTGGCCCGGCTCACCGTGGTCCCGGCCAGCTCTACCGGCATCAGCTCGGCCACTGGCGTCAGAGCCCCAGTGCGGCCCACATTCACCGAGACCTGCAACACCTGGGTGGGAGCCTCCTCGGCAGCGTACTTATAGGCCACTGCCCAACGCGGAAACTTCTGCGTGAAGCCGACCTCGTCCTGCAGCGCCAAGGCATTGAGCTTAACTACCACGCCGTCGGTGAGATAGGGCAGCGCCTGCCGCTCGGTGGACCAGCGCTCGTAGTATGCCTGTACCGCGTCTAGCGAGGCGCACAGTTCACGCTCGGGATTGACCCGAAAGCCCAGGCGCTCCAGCAGCTCCAGAGCTTGCCACTGACTCTGCGGCTGCAGCTGCGACCAGCCCTGAGGCAGGTGCAAGGTGTAGGCAAAAAAGTCCAACCGACGTGCGGCCACAATGCGGGCATCGAGCTGACGCAGGGTTCCCGCCGCCGCATTGCGGGGGTTGGCAAACAACGGCTCGCCAGCCGCCAGCCGCTCCTGGTTCAAGCGCTCAAAACTGGCCAGCGGCAAGAAGGCCTCGCCACGCACCTCGACCAGCGGCGGTGGCTCCGCCAGGTGCAGGCGCAGCGGCACACTGCGCAGGGTGCGCACATTCGAGGTGATTTCCTCGCCCGTCTGCCCGTCGCCACGGGTCACGCCGCGCACTAGGTAGCCATTTTCGTAGGTGAGCGCCAGCGCCGAGCCGTCGATCTTGAGCTCGCACACAAACTCGAACGCCTGCTCGTCGCCTGCTAAAAGCTTCTGGAACCGGGCTTGCCAAGCCCTCAGCTCCGCCAGATCGAAGACATTCTCCAGGCTGTAAAGGGGGATCGCATGGCGCACCGAGACGAACTGTGCCTGAGGCCTCTCGCCCACCCGCTGCGTGGGGCTGTCGGGCGTGATCAGCTCGGGATGCTCAGCCTCCAGGGTCTGTAGCTCCCGATAGAGCCGGTCGTAGACCGTGTCCTCCAGGCTGGGCGCGTCCAGCACATAGTAGTCATAGCTAGCCCGTTGCAGCAGTTGGCGCAATTCCAGGGCTCGCCGCGCAATTTGAGGATCGACCATCACCAATCCCTATGACTCTCTGCGACAAAGACCGCCCATCTCCTCAGGGAGCGGGCGGTCTTTCAGTTAGGAGCAACGCCTACAGCGAGGAGCCAAGCCCCGCGTAAGCACCGTAGAAAAACAGGCCGAGAACGGCGATCACGCCCATACCAGCGACCACTGCCACAATCCACAGAGGAATCCGAGCTTGTCCAGACACAGCACTAACCTCCCAACGCAAGATGAAAAGAAACTAGTTGAAAAAGTAGCTGGAAAACAACAAGACGGTCACAAACACCAACAACAGGCCGAGGTAGAGAGAGGTGCGGTTGAGCTCAACCGGCTGCTTATTGGGATTTTCTGGCATGATCTCACCGTTGAATAAACTGCATCGCAGCAATAGCCCCCAAGAAGAAAATGGTGGGCACACCTAAAACATGAATCGCGAGCCAGCGAACCGTGAAAACAGGGTAGGAAACCGGCTGATTTGGGTTGTTACTGGTAGCCATAGATCTCACAGGGCGGGATAAATTTGAAACCTGAATCTTGATTGCGAGCGACTACTGACCAATAAACTGCTCGATCTGCTGCTTCGCCTCAAACCGGTCTTGGACTACCGGAACCTCTACCCGATCCTGCGTGAAATACTCATCGGGGCGGGGCGTGCCAAACACATCATAGGCCAGGCCGGTGCTCACAAACAGCCAACCGGCGATGAACAGCATTGGAATCGTGATGCTGTGAATCACCCAGTAACGAACGCTGGTAATAATATCTGAAAACGGACGCTCACCAGTAGTGCCTGACATGGATCCTCTCCTAACAAAAACTAAAGCGACGAATTCAAGGCCGAAGTCTGTAGAACCATACTAGGGAACTTGCGAATCCCTCACAAGCCTGACCCGCAACCTCGCCACGCCTCTAGGCACTGGCTGCAGCCGAGTCGTAGCGCAGCAGAGTGCCCTGCTGACCGAGGATGAAACCCTTGTCCCTGCCTTGGAACACTACCCGGTAGAAGTTGGAGGGAATCGTCTCGACCGCCCGATCCTTCTCCCAGGTCTGGCCCCCATCCATACTGTGCAGCAGATTTGCACTGCCGCCCGCCAGCCAGAGCTCCTTGGGATTCTGATAGGTCAGGTCCAGCAAGCCGATGCTCACTGAGAACTCAGGCGCGCGCGGCTTCTCCCAGGTTTCGGGGTTGGTGGGATCGCTAAATTGCAACTGTCCGCCCCGGCTGAGCATCCAAAGGCTGCCGTCGGGGTTGAAGCCCATGTTCTGGATGCGCCGGGAGGTGTTGCGATTGTGGTACCCCCAAGTGGTCTGGCCGGGCTTCCAAGTGGAGTAGAAATTTCCCCGCGCCGATACCGCAACGTACTGACCCTCCGTCGAGCGTGACAGATTGCGCAACACACCCACAGCCTCGCTGACTAGCGCCCGCCAAGTCTGCCCGCCATCGCGGGTGCGATAGATAGCTCCCACATCGGTGACCATCTCGGCGCTAGAGGGTCCCAGAGCCGTAACCATGGTCGGTGCGCCTGGCAGTTTGGAACTCAGCGGCAGCTGTGACCAGGAACGTCCGCCATCCTCGGTGTGCAACAGCACCGAAGGCTTGCCTGCTACCCAGCCCTCCTGCCCAAAAAAGCTGACCGAGGTGAACCGAGAGTCCGACCCGTTCTCCAGCTCGGGCGAGCGCTCCTGCCAGCTCTGGCCACCGTCCAACGTCTCCAATAGGGTCGAACCCGTGCCCACCAGCCAGCCATGGCTGGGCTCGCTGCCCGTGAACGCCAGATCCAGCAGCGTCGCTTGGGTTGGCAAGGACACCAACTGCCAGGGGTTGGCAGTCATGCTGGGCACCTGGCTGCAAGCCGTGGTGGTCAAACCCAGAATCGCCGCCAGCATCAAGATGCTGACCAGCCGGACGCCCTGCTTCAAGGCTTCAAACACAGCACTTCCTCCCTCGTTGCGCAAACCCACTCCGGCAACCTCACCCACGGACCGTTTATTGCAAGCCATAGAGGCTGATGAAAAATAGAAACGCCAGCGCCAGTGCCCCGAAGATCAGAATGTTTTTCTGGCCAGGAGTCATCTGATTGACCCCAAGGCCATAGCCCAGGTTCTCTTCAAACCCAGAGGCTTTGCCCACGAGACCAATATCTTCAAACCGAGCCGAGCTGGCTCCGCAAACTGGGCAACGCCAATCCTGTGGTAATTCCTCAAAAGGAACGCCCGCTGGAATTCGGCCCTTAGCGTCGCCTTTGGCAGGTTCGTAAACATAGCCGCAGGAACTGCACTCGTGGCGGTTTAGCTGAGTTGGGTCGATGGCTTGGGTGCTCATTGAGCGCTCCCCGGGCTGCTCAGGCCCTAAATCTTAAAGTTTCTGTGAAAGATTATGACATAGAGCCTACACTCTACAGCTTCCCAGCCCGCTCAAAAATCCGCCAAAGCCTTCCCATCAAGCGCTTTCCCGGTTGTCTCACGTCCCGAGCGCGTTCTCAGAAACTCTGAAGTCCCAGCTCTGACACGGCGCAATCAGGGCTTGAGCGGGGTTTGACAGTTTGCTTGAAGGGGTAGAGACATTCCGGGCGGGCCGAGATATGTAACACTTGTACACAAATGTGAAGATGCCCGCTCAAAGTTGGCTTGTGCTTGCCTGAATTGGATAGCGAGATGTTGCGATGAGGTGTTGTATGGCCAGCTTGCCGCCGTTTGCGACCGCGCTCAGCCCCAGCACCATCGCTGGCATCAGTTTGTGGGCCATGGCGTTGTACCTAGGATTTTTTCAGGCGGGTGAGCGGCTATCCGAGCAGCTGACCGGTTGGCTCAGCCGGATTAGCCAGTCGTCCAAGGCAGCTCGGGCAACCCAGAGCTCAGAGGCTTGCCTGCTCGCGAGTCTGGCCAGCATCGTTCCTTTCTTAGTGGCCGGAGCGCTTTTGGATTGGGGTGTTGAGTGGAGCCTTGGACACAGCTGGGCAGTTAGCATGGGATTGCTGGCCTGCATAGGCCTGGGGGTATACGAGCTAGGGCGTCGCGATGGCGAAGCGTCCTGAGGGTGGAGCCCAGATGAGCGATAGAGAAGAAGTTACTGAACAGTCGGCTGTGCTAGCGGTAGCGCCTGAGGCACGCCCCAACCCTCCCTCAGGCTCTCCAGAAGGCCATCCGCTGTCTGAGCGAGTCCAAGCTTTGGGGTTGGACCGCATCCAGCGTCATGTCTTTCTATGTGCCGACCAGACTAAGCCTTTGTGCTGTAGCAAGGAGCAGGGGCTAGAGTCTTGGGAGTATCTCAAACGGCGGCTGAAGGAGCTAGGCCTCGATCAGCCGAGTGGAGAGCAGTCTGGCTGTGTGTTTCGCACCAAGGCCAACTGCGTGCGCGTCTGTCAGCAGGGTCCAATCCTGGTAGTCTACCCAGAGGGTATCTGGTACCACTCGGCAACTCCACAGGTCATTGAGTATATTATTCAAAAGCACCTGATTGCGGGACAGGTGGTTCAGGAGTACGCATTCCTGAGCCATGCCCTAGCCTGAGCCCGAGTGTCGTAGTTGCCTAGGGGAGCACCCGGTATGTTGAGGCTACTCTCCGGACTCCTACCTAAGTCTTTAAGGCGCAGGTACGAGGAGTATCAAGCCGGGCAACGTGCCCGTGAAGAATATCGCCGTCGCCTTCTGAGCGGTCCCGCGTCGGAGGTCGAGCGATTTGTCGGGCTGCCTGCTGCGTCCCAAGCGCCTCAAGTGGAGCCGACGCCCACCACTTTGCCCAGCGCGCAACTGATTCACATCGACGACCAAGGTCAGACTCGGGCGACCTATCCGCTGAGCCAACTGATGCAGACCGGGCGGGTGCTAATCGGGCGCGGCCACGCGCACATCAGCATCTCGGACGATCCAGCTATGTCCCCCCGACACGCAATGATCGAGCCCATTGAGGGGGAGTACCGCCTGTGCGACCTCGGCAGCAGCCTGGGCACGTTTCTCCGCTGCCAGAAGGCTCCGGTTCAAGACCTCGACCAGATCTTGATCGGCTGGTATTTGTTCGAGTTGCAAGTAGTTCGCCAGGATCTAGACCTGGATTCTCGCTTGGAGCCTTTCAACTCTCTGGATGCGCCGGGTCCCACTAAGCCCCCTGTGGACCCCTATGACCCGACCAGCCCGGCGATGGGCAGCGGCGATACGATCCAGGTCGGTAGTTTGCCAGTCAATCTTCAGGCGAAATTAGTTCGGATTTTGCCCCAGGGTCAGAAGGGCGAGGTGTATCCGTTTGACCGGACACTAGTGATTGGGCGCATCGGCTGTGATGTGGCACTGTCTGAGAATTCGTATGTCTCGCGGCGTCACGCCATGATTGTGCAGCAATCTGGACGCTTTGAGTTGCGCGATCTCGGCAGTAAGAATGGCACCTTTATGCGGCTGCGTCGTCCGGTGCAGCTCAAGCATGGCGATTGCTTCATCACGGGCCGTCAATTTTTCCGCTTCGAACTCTTGAAGCCGAGTGCACCAGTCGAATGAACCATCGTGCAGGCTCTCGCCTGGAGCAATACACGCTGAAGCGACCTCAGGAGCTTCTGATCGTCAGCGCCCAGGTTGCGGGTGAGCCCGATCAGGTGGTGATCTTCAAGGGCTATTCCAGCTCTCTGATGCGCCAGACCGCATTTGATCCAGATGTGCCGGTTTTGCCTGAGGCGGCGACGATCCTCAGCATCGACCGTCTGGAAGGTCCCTACGATCCCAGCAGCCCACGTTATCTGGAACGTGGGCTGAGCTGGGCGGACTTTCAAGTGCGCCTAGCAGCGGTGGGAGACTGAGACCAGGCGTTTAAAAATTGCGCACACGCTTGAGCCGTAGGCCGGTCCCAACAGCCGCCAGCACTAACAGCCCCAACAGTGAGTTGGCTTCAGGCACAGGCTCAGGGCTGGACGGCTCCAGACTGACCGCATCCAGGTAGGTGCCGAAGGTGTCGGGCGGACCCAGGTCAGCGAATTCCAGGCGTGTGCGGCGGCTAGTTGCAAGGACGGCGTAGGAGAGATCGGTCCAGACAGTGTCAGAGAGGCCAGAGCCGTCAGCGGTCAGGATATCCAGTTGACTCCCCGCCCACCAGATGCCGAGGACATTTTCTGATGCGCTCGTGTCGGGGCGTGGCGAGAAGGCAAATTGCAATTGATAAGTTTGGCCCGGGATAGTTACCAGATCCTGATAGAGGCGGGTGGACTGATAAGGGCTGTTTACAAGACTGCTCGGATCCAGGTTGCTCTTGGCTGGATTGCCGTCTAGCTCAACATACTGAGAGCCGTCGGCGGGGGCTCCAGTGATGTTGTGATGGACTTCAATGCCTGGACCTTGAGCGCGATCCCAGCCTACGAGGCTGGGCAGAACAGACCAGCTATTCTCCGGGAGTTCAGGGCTTTCAAAGCTGCCGTTGATTACGAGATTCGCCGCGACTGCTGGTTCGGGACTCAGGGGAATCAAAAGCATGCCCAGGTAGCATGCTCTACTTAGAGCTGAGCTAATTTTCAGCCCTGTTTTTATTTTCTCGACCGGGAACATAGCCATAAAGATTGACTTCTCCAAGGCATCAGAATGTTGGTAATGGAGAGGCTCTAAAGCTCGTCAAGAGACCTCTCGAATAAACCGAAGAGGCTGAGCCCTAAAAGATTAAAGATTGTGGAGTCTGTTAACTCCACGTTTTTACTATGCGGCTCTTGCGCAGGCAGAGTCTAAGGAATGCTACTGAAATTACGAGAATCCTTGGGCTGGAGGCTCAGTGTTTTCTGGCAATTAAACTGATCCAAGGCTGTGGTCTTGAGGGGGTAATCCTAAGCAGAGCCACGGTAGATGCGCTCGGCTTGCTCGGGGGGTAGCCACTGGCAACTGGCGAGCTGGCTGGGCAGGTGGACGGGTTCTGGGGGGGAGGCGGAGACTTGACTATGAGGAGGCACGTATTCATGACGCGCGGCATCGTAGGCCAGGACTTCGCCGGTTTCGATGTGGTAGACCCAGGCGTGGAGCGAGATCTGTCCCTGGTAGAGTTTGGAGCGAATCACTGGGTAGGTGCGCAGGTTGACGAGCTGGGTCAAGACGTTTTCGGCAATGGTGATGTCGAGCAGGTCTTCGTCGCCGCAGCCGAGGTAGTTTTCTTGGATCAGGCGGCGGGTGGCTTCGGTGTGTTTGAGCCAGTCGTAAACCAGGGGCATTTCGTCTTCTAGGTCGCTTAGGTGCAGGAGGCCTTTCATCGCGCCGCAGTGCGAGTGGCCGCAGACGATGATCTGTTCGACCTTCAGCGCGTGAACGGCATATTCGAGGGCTGCCCCTTCGCCACCATTGGCGGCACCGTAGGGAGGAATGATGTTGCCTGCGTTGCGGATGACAAATAGCTCACCGACTTGGGCTTGGGTGATCAGATTGGGGTCGATGCGAGAGTCGGAGCAGGTGATGAACAGGACTCTCGGTTTCTGACCGTGCGAGAGTTGCTCAAATAGTTCCTGGTATTGACTGAAGTAACCGGTCTGAAAATCTCGCAACCCTTTGATTAACTTTTTCATAGACCCAAATTCCGAGCGCCGAGCTCAGGGGCTCTCGAGGCATTGACTTTTCAAGATATCACGAGCGATCAGCGGCGCTTGGCGCGGGGGCTGGCTGGGGCCAGAGATAAATTGCTCCGGACGCCAAAGTCAGGGCGACGGCCAGCCAGAAGGCGAGGAGACTGCCTGGCCACTGGCCGATCAGCAGGGTGATCGCGGCGATTTGGGCCACGGTCTTGAGCTTGCCCCAGAGGTTGGCACCGGCGATGGCTTTGCTGCCGGAGACACGCCAGCCTGCAATCGTGAGTTCGCGGGCCAAGATCAGGAACACGCCCCAGGCGGGAATCTGGCCCAGCTCAATTAGCACCAGCAGCGGTGCGAAGACCAGCAATTTATCGACCAAGGGATCGAGGAATTTGCCGAGTTCGGTGACTTGGTTGAGGCGACGGGCCAGGTAGCCGTCTAACCAGTCGGTCCCTGCCGCGAGGAGGAACACGCTGACGCTGATCTGGCGACCCTGGGCGGTATCCAGGCTGAGCGCCCAGAGGATCAGGGGCACTGCCAGTAAGCGCGATAGTGTGATCCAGGTGGGGAGGGTCATGGGTTGGCAGGGGAAGGGCACAACGGTTTTGATTTTGGGATTTGATTTTAGGAGCTGGGGCTGGTGTCTCGCTGGGGTCTCTGTGACGTTCTCCCAGTTCGGTTTCAAGCAGCCGTAGTCCCAGCAGTATCATGGCGATACTCCTCAGTTCATCCTCGCTTGCAGGGAGCGTAATCGCGATGACAACCACCAAGAACCGAGCGGCCAGCGACGAGCCCAGTTTTGACTCGACAGCCGGGGGACTCACTGAGATTGTGACCGTGCGGCCCGCTACGGAGACCATGACTCGCCAGCGTCTGCCGTACTTTGTCGGGGTCTCGGCGGCTACGGCAGGATCCAAGGGTATTTCGATGAATTTGGTGGTGATTCCAGCCGGGGGGTCGGCTGAACCACACTTGCATCAAGGCTATGAAACCGCTATCTACCTGCTGAAGGGTCGGGTCGAAACGCGCTATGGCCCAGGCTTGCGACAGTCGGTGATCAATGAAGCGGGGGATTTTTTGTTTATCCCGGCTGGGGTGCCTCACCAGCCGTTCAATCTCAGCTCGACGGAGGCAGCTCAGGCGATTGTGGCCCGCAATGATCCCAATGAGCAGGAGAATGTGGTGCCCTACGATCCGTTGGCAGAGGCTTAGCGCTCAGATGCCCCAGGCGCGTGTGATGAGTCCAAGCGTTGAATAGAAATTCTGCCAGTCAGAAGCCTTGGCTGGAGCAAGTTGAGTCGCTCCGCCTGGAGGTCAGCCGCCGGTTGGAGCCTGAGCGTCAGTCTGAGTGGGGGCAGTTTTTCAGTTCGATGGCGACGGCGCGCCGCATGGCTGCGATGTTTGAGGGGCAGCGCTCGTCGGTGCGTTTGCTGGATGCAGGGGCGGGCATTGGCTGTCTGTCGGCGGCCTATGTTGAACGGGTGTGTCGCTCGCAGCAGAAGCCTAAAGAACTCTCGATTACTGCCTATGAGTTAGACCCCTGGCTGGCTGAGCCTTTACGGGATACGCTCAACGCCTGCCACGCTGAGTGCCAAAGAGCAGGCATCCAGTTCAGCTACGAGGTTCTGCAAAAGGATTTCATCGAGACGGTTGTGCTTGGCCTGGAAGGTGGGCATTCTGGCTTGCGCCGGTTCGACTGTGCGATTCTGAATCCGCCGTATCGCAAGATCCACAGTCGTTCTGAGGCGCGACAGCTTCTGAGTCGCGTGGGCATTGAAACCAGTAATCTCTATACTGCTTTTTTGTGGCTGACTTGTGAGCTGCTGGGGTCGGGTGGGGAATTGGTTGCGATTACGCCCCGCAGCTTTTGTAATGGTCCCTATTTCAGAAATTTTCGACAGGCTTTTCTAGACAAGATGAGTCTGCGGCAGATTCATGTATTCGAAGCGCGTGACCGAGCGTTTCGCGAGGATGAGGTGCTGCAGGAGAACATCATTTTTCAGGCGATTCAGGACCCGTGCCAGCGAGGACAGGTCGTCATTATGTCCAGCGCTGATCCAGAAGACAAGCGGGTCACAACCTGGAAGGTGGATTACAACCAGTTAGTGAGACCTGAGGATCCCAACCGTTTCATTCATATTGTGACGGATGACCTAGGCCGCCAGGTTGCAGAACAGATGCAGAGATTTAGTGCCTCGCTCGCCGATCTAGATCTCACAGTCTCGACTGGGCGGGTGGTCGATTTCCGAGCGGCAAGCTTTCTGCGGCAGCAGCCTGAGCCCAATACGGTGCCGCTGATCTATCCTGGGCACTTTGCGAATGGCTGGATCACCTGGCCGAAACTAGGCAGCAAAAAGCCAAACGCGGTGGTCGCGTCTCCACAAACCGACTCTCTCTTGGTGCCCCCAGGGGTGTATGTCTTAGTCAAGCGTTTCTCGGCCAAGGAGGAACGTCGTCGTATTGTCGCGGCTATCTACGATCCTGAGCGGCTCTCAGCGTCCAAGGTTGGGTTTGAGAATCATTTGAACTACTACCATTGCAATGGCAAAGGGTTACCGATGAGTGTCGCCAAGGGCTTGGTGCTGTTCTTGAACTCGACTCTGGTGGACGCTTATTTTCGCCAGTTCAATGGGCACACGCAGGTGAATGCGGCGGACCTGCGCAACCTACCCTATCCGGGTCGAGCGCAGCTTGAATACCTGGGGCAGGGGTTTGGTCATCAACTGCCGGGGCAGGCTGACATTGATCGCAGCCTCGAAAGGCATGGATCGGGCAGCCCAGAAAACTGCAAAGCGGGGAGTGAGCTTTCCCACTGCGTCGGCGTGGGAAAGGGAACTGCCCTCAACTAACCTCTCATCGAGTTGGGGGTTCCCCCAACTCAATGGGAGGTTCCCTGCACTGAGTGAAGGGTTCTCTACACAGAGTTGGGAGTACCTCCCATTGAGTGAGAGGTTCCCTCTACTCAGTAGAGGGTTCTCTGCATTGAGTAAGGGGTTCCCTCTACTCAGTAGGAGGTTCTCTGCACTGAGTGAGAGGTTCCCTCTACTGAGTAGGAGGTTCCCTGCATTGAGTGAGGGGTTCCCTGCACAGGGTTGGGGGTACTGTTGGCAGCGGATGGGGAACGGATGTAACGGATGGCGGACAGGTCAGCCCCTCAGGTCCCCATCCGTTACATCTGCTCCCGAATCCGCTGCCAGGGCTGAGGTTATACTGGCGCTCAAGGAGACCACCTGGGCGGCCTGATGAGTATTGAAGTCTTCTTCTCGTATGCGAGTGAGGATGAAGACCTGCTCGGCCAACTGGAGAGGTTCCTGTCAAGCTTGCGGCGGGCGAATCGAATCAAAGACTGGCACAGGCGCAAGGTTGAGCCGGGACGGCAATGGGCAGATGAGACCGATGCACGTCTGAATGCAGCCCGGTTGATTCTGCTGCTGGTGAGTGCTGATTTTATTCACTCTGACTATTGCTGGGGCGTGGAGCTGAGGCGGGCCATGGAACGGCACGAGCTGAGGGAGGCTCGCGTCGTTCCGGTAATCCTGCGGCCAGCTGATTGGCGGGAGGATACACCCTTTAGCCAGCTTCAAGCCCTGCCGGAGAGGGATAAGCCCGTGACCCTCTGGCCAAATCGGGATGAAGCTTGGCTCAGTGTGACGCGCGGCATTCGGGCGGTTGTTAATGACCTTGCGGCTAGCCCGAATTCAGCAAGCCGTCTGGGGTCCTTGCCAACCAATGCCGAGCGTTTAGGGCAGCTCAACCGGACGGTGCCGGGGCTGCCGCAGAACTTTCTGGAGCGTCCGCAGGCGCTTGCAGACCTCAAGGCTCGGCTGCTGAGCGGTGAAGGTCAAGCGGTGGGGGTGACCGGCACGGCTCGCAACCTGGGGGTCCAGGGTATGGGTGGCATCGGCAAGTCTGTGTTGACAGCGGCGCTGGCGCGGGATGAGCAGGTGCGCCAAGCATTTCCTGATGGCGTGTTCTGGCTGTCGGTGGGACAGGAGCCCGTGATTACTCAGTTGCAGCTAAAACTGGCGCGAGAGTTGGGCGACCGTTCCCAGGGCTTTGCCACTGAGCAGGTGGGCAAGGACCAGTTGAGCGAACTGCTGGCTGAGAAGGCTTGCCTGCTGATTCTGGATGATGTGTGGCAGGCTCAGCCGCTCAAGGCGTTGAATGTCGTGGGGCCAAACGGTCGGCTGGTGGTCACGACTCGCGACCGCAGTCTTCTCAGTGCCGTGGGCGCGGCTGAGTATCAGTTGGGGGTATTGAGTGCTGCACAGGCGCTGGAGCTGCTGGCCCGGTGGTCGGAGCAGAGTGTCGAGAGTCTCCCGGCGCAGGCGCAGGCGGTGGCGCGAGAGTGTGGCAACTTACCCTTGGCCCTAGCGATGGTGGGGGCAATGGTGCAGGGGAATCCCAACCGTTGGGACAATGTGCTGCACAAGCTGCGCCATGCTGACCTGGCCAAAATTCGGCAAGACTTCCCAGACTATCCCTATCCCGATCTGCTGCGAGCCATTGCGGTCAGTGTAGAGGCACTGACTCCTGAGGTCCGAGCCCGCTATCTAGACTTTGCCGTCTTTCCAGAGGACACACCGATTCCGGAAGCGGTGTTGCAGACGTTCTGGGAACCGCAGGGGCTTGACCTGTATGAGGTGCAAGATGTGGTGGATGAGCTGGTGCAGAAGTCCCTGTTGCAGCGGGACGACCAGGGACGCCTGAGCTTGCACGACCTTCAGCTCGACTATGTGCGCCAGCAAGTGGGGGATTTGCAGGCAACATTACACAACCATTTATTAAATGCTTACCAAGCTCGCTGCTCGAAGGGCTGGCCTTCGGGTCCCAACGATGGCTACTTCTTCGAGCATCTGGCCTATCACCTCAAAGCCGCAGGACAGCAGGAGACGCTCTACCGGCTGCTGACTGAAACACCCGATTGGCTGGAGGCGAAGTTCATTGCCTGTACAGGCGATAGTTCCTACGTGGCGGATCTAGAGCTAGCCTTCCAAGACTTTGCTGACCCACTGGAACCTGCCCAACTGCTGACGCTGGCTCAACTGCACACAACCCGGCAAGTCGTGAATCAGCGAGTAAATCGCTACACTGACACGGATTTGCGAACGCTGGTGTGTCTGGGGCGAGGAGCAGAAGCGCTGAGTCATGCTCGGTTACGCTCTGGAGCCAAAGAGAGATGCGATGGCTTGCTGGCGGTCTACCAGGTGTTGCGGG
>JANNOU010000063.1:0-15419 GCA_031399305.1 Leptolyngbya sp. SOY_34_metabat_272 | reverse complement strand
GTCACCCATCCGTTCCATCCGCTCCCGAATCCGTTGCCAATTTCCTTCTACGAGGCGACTTTCGCCGTGCTGCGCCGTCGCTTGCCGCCAGTCGCCGCTTCCTCGGCGGCTGGAGTACTGGCCGTGACCGGTATGACCGGGGCCGAGGTTGAGCGCTTGGCCGTTGCCGCCTCAGGGGTCTGGAACAGGAAGATCAGCATCGGACGCCCCTGCAGTTCGCCCCGGACCATCTTCTGCAAATCGCGCTCCAGGTGGTGCTTCAAGCCCGCCCAGTCGATGTCCAGCTCTCCTTTTTCTAGGGAACGGGCGTACTCAGACCAGCGGGACTCCAAGCCCTTATCCAGGGTTTCGCGGATGCGCTTCTGGAACAAAGAACGCTCGATCGGCAGCACCACGCCGCTGAGGTGAACCTCCGGCTTGGCCAGGAACTGGCCGTTCAGGCCAACTGCTGCCGCAATCGTAATCACGCCGTCGCCTGCAATCTGCTGCCGCTCCTTGAGCACATCCCCAGCGACTACCCCGGCGCGCGAACCGTCCACCAACTCAATGCCGGAGGGTACTTTGTCCCCGATCTGGATCGAGTTGGGTGTCAGCTCCACGACATCGCCGTTCTGGATGATCACCATGTTCTCGGGTGGCACGCCCATGCTCTGGGCCGTCTCCGAGTGCTTCACCAGCATGCGATGCTCGCCGTGCACCGGCACAAAGAACTTGGGCCGGGTGAGGGCCAGCATCAGCTTCTGGTCTTCCTGCGCGCCGTGGCCGGAGACGTGGATACCCTTGTCACGCCCATAGACCACCTTGGCCCCCATCGCCATCAGCTTGTCGATGGTTTGCACCACAGGAATCGTATTGCCCGGAATCGGGTTGGCCGAGAATACCACCGTATCGCCGCGACGAATTTCCAGCTGCTTGTAATCGCCATTGGCAATTCGGGTGAGGGCGGCCATGGGTTCGCCTTGAGAGCCCGTGGTCAAGATCAAGACGCTTTCATCCGGCATCTGCCGAGCCATGTGCATGGGCACAAACAAGTTATCCTCACACTTGATGTAGCCTAGGTTGCGCGCGTGAGCGATCACATTCAGCATCGAGCGGCCCGCCACCGAGACTACACGCCGATGCTTCTTAGCTAGCTCCAGAATCATATTGACCCGGTGCACCGATGACGCAAACGTCGTCACGATCAAACGGCCCATCGCCTGGGCGAACACGCGATCCAGGTTGGGAAACACCGACCGCTCTGACGGCGTAAAGCCCGGCACCTCGGAGTTAGTAGAATCGCTCACCAGGCACAAGACACCCTTCTCGCCATGCTCCGCCAGCTTTTGCAAATCAAAGAATTCGCCGTCTACTGGCGTGTGGTCGAACTTGAAGTCACCGGTAAAGATCACCAGGCCGACCGGGGTATTGATCGCCAGGCTGAAACTATCGGCAATCGAGTGGGTGTTGCGGACAAACTCGACGAAGAAATTATTGCCGATCCGCACAATGTCCCGAGGGCCGACTGTACGTAATTCGGTGCGATCGGCAACCCCGGCCTCTTCCAGCTTGCCCTGCAGCAGCGCCATTGCCAGGCGAGGCCCGTAGATCAGAGGAATATCAAATTGCTTGAGGTGGAACGGGATACCACCGATGTGATCTTCATGACCATGGGTGACAATCATCCCCTTGATGCGATGGCGGTTCTGCCGCAGATAGGTCATGTCTGGCAGGACTATATTCACGCCATGCATCTCCGTGGACGGGAAGGCTAGCCCCGCATCCACCAGCATGATTTCATCGTTAATTTCAAACAGACAGGTATTCTTACCAATTTCGTGAAGACCACCTAGAGGGATGATCCGCAGAGGCGTTTGGGCGTTTTGATTGGACATAGGGTTTGGATTTAGAACTCGCGAGACAACAAACGACAACAGACAACAAGCATCGGTGGCTCTGAAAGGGCCAGAGGCACGAGCGGCAGTTCAGATAATTTTTTTGTGGTCAGGTCATCAGAATATGCAGAACTACAAATGGATCAGAGATGACAAGCTTGATAAAACCTGGGCTGGTCTTCACAGGAGCTTTAGGTCTGTGAGCACTGAGCGCAGTTGATTGCAGTGGCTTTCAGAAGCACTAGACAAGGGTAAACGGACTTCTCCAACCGGCCAGCCCTGCATCTGCAAAGCAGTTTTGACCATTACCGGATTCGTAGTTAAAAACAGTGCTTTGAACAGAGGGAACAGTTGCAGGTGAAGACGAATCGCTAGTGCAGGCTCTCGCTCAAATGAGGTCACCATTTGCTGCAGTTGGTCACCTACGAGATGACTGGCTACGCTGACGACGCCTCTCGCGCCCACTGCCATCAGCGGTAAGGTCAGTGAATCGTCGCCCGAGTAGATAGCAAATGCCCTGGGTGTTAGCCTGCGGATCTGGCTTACCTGATCCAGATTGCCACTAGCTTCCTTGATCGCCACAATGTTGGGCATCTCTGCCAGGTGCGCCACCGTCTCCGGCTCCAGATTGCACCCTGTTCGCCCTGGAATGTTATAGAGCAGCATCGGCAGGTCACTGGCCTCGGCGATGGCCTTGAAGTGCTGGTAGAGCCCTTCTTGTGGCGGCTTGTTGTAGTAGGGAACGACCTGCAACGTGCCGTCGAGTCCCAACTTGGCGGCCTTCTCGGTAGCCATAACCGCCTCGCGGGTGGAGTTCGAGCCCGTGCCAGCAATCACCTTGGCCTTGCCTTCGACCGCTTCTCGAACCGCCTGAAATAGCCGGTATTCCTCATCCCAGCTCAGGGTTGGGGACTCGCCTGTGGTACCACACACCACCAGGGTATCAGTACCGTGCTCTGCTAGATGCACCGCCAACTTGTGGACGACGCCGTAGTTGACCTCACCGTCAGCTGCGAAGGGGGTCACCATTGCTGTCAGAACCCGTCCAAAGTCCACCACGGTTTGCACTCTCCCTGTCCACTCCTTGCCGCTTAAGGTCTGGGGTCAAAAAATTCTCCGTCTGGTATCAGACAGACACGGGCACCCGCAGCAGCTGCTGCTCAACCAGCAACTCTGCAATTTGGACTGCGTTGAGCGCCGCGCCTTTACGAATCTGGTCGCCGCTCAGCCATAGCTCTAAACCTGTGGGATTTGAGATGTCCTGACGAATTCGACCCACCAGGACCTCATCCCGACCACTGGCCTCTATGGGCATAGGGAAGTGGTTACGTTGCCAGTCCTCCACTAACTTGAGCCCAGGGGCGCTCTTCAGCACTGACCGCGCTTGGTCTGCAGGAAATGGCTCATCAAACTCTAGATTAATCGCTTCCGAGTGAGCCCGCAAGACGGGAACCCGTACACAGGTGGCTGTGATTTTCAGCTCCGGCCTACCAAAAATCTTGCGCGTCTCGTTGACCATCTTCATCTCTTCGGTGCAGTAGCCGAGCTCGTTGAGCGGCGTGTCGTGGGGAAACAGGTTGAAGGCCAGCGGATGGGCAAAGCACTCGGCCTGAGGTTCCTCACCCGCCAAAACTGCTTGCGCCTGTTGTTTGAGCTCCTCCATCGCCCGCGCGCCCCCGCCGCTGGCCGACTGGTAGGTCGCCACCACCATACGGCGTACAGGCCTCACTTGGTGCAAGGGCCACACCGCAACAGCCATCAAGATCGTGCTGCAATTTGGATTGGCGATGATACCTTGATGCGCCTGGGCCGCATCGGGGTTGATCTCTGGAATTACCAGCGGCACCCGGGGGTCCATGCGAAAGGCACTGGAGTTGTCAATCATCACGGCTCCAGCCTGCACGGCTACGGCAGCCCACCGCTTCGAGATGTCGCCCCCTGCCGAAGCTAAGACCAAGTCAATGTCCTGAAAAGACTCTGGTCCCACCTCCTCGACTGTCAGAGTCTCACCCTGGAAGGCGAGCGTCTTGCCCGCCGAGTGAGCCGTAGCCAGCAAACGCAGCTTAGACAGGGGGAAGCGCCGAGAGTCCAGTAACTGCAAGAGCTCTGAGCCCACCGCGCCAGTTGCGCCTAGAATTGCGACCCGGTATGCCTGACTCAACGAACCTCCTTCAAACCGCACAACCAGTGAGATGCTTTTGGACGAACCTAAACGTTCAGGAAAAACTTTGTGAGCTTTGGGCTTGGCCCGCCAGATGTGATGCGGCGCTGTGGCGGCCAGCCCTGACCCGATGATTGGGAAGCGCACTCGTCGCTTTCGCCGGTTCACCCGTATCCTAGCACCCCCGACAAGTCCCGCCTGGGACCACTTGTGGGTTCCCCGACCGTTGGATAGACTTTCAGCTACCATAGCAGTCTAGAAGTCTGAAGCCCTGCCTGTCTTTTTGCTGCATTCGCGCGCGATTGGCCCCAGCGCAGCAAGGCTGTCACTGTTGGGAGTAGGCAACCCCTAAGGAGTCCATGAAAGTTACCCAGGAAAAGCTGCCAGCCAGCCAAATCGCTCTGGAAATCGAAGTCGAAGGTGAACGCTCTCAGAAGGTCTACGAGCGAGTGGTTCAGGAGTTCATGCGCTCAGTGAATATTCCGGGGTTTCGTAAAGGCAAAGCCCCCCGGCATGTAGTCGTCCAGCGCATCGGTAGCGGTCGCATCAGCTCGACGGTCCTAGAGGAGCTAATCCAAGACAGTCTGAGCCAAGCCATCGAAGAGCAGGAGATTCAGGCAATCGGTAACTTCCAACTCAAGTCGTCCATGGAAGATCTGCTCCGAGACTTTCAGCCTGGCACTCCGCTGACCTTCACCGCAGCAGTGGACGTGCGCCCAGAGGTAAAGCTGGGTACTTACAAGGGCCTGAACGTGACGGCTGAGCGTGTTCCCTACGACCCAGAGCGGGTGGGGAAGACGCTCCAGGAATATCAAGTCCAGCGAGCAACTCTGATCCCAGTTGAGGACCGGCCCGCTGAAGCGGGGGACGTAGCTCTGGTTGATTTCGAAGGTCGCACCGAGAACGGCGAGGCCATTGAGGGCGGCCAAGCCGAGGACTTTCAGATTGAGCTATCGGAAGGGCGCTTTGTCGAGGGTTTCGTCGAAGGGGTGATCGGCATGCGCCCAGAAGAGATGCGCGAGGTGCCCGTGACCTTCCCACAGAGCTATCCCCAGGAGGAGCTAGCGGGTAAGTCAGCCGTATTTGCTATTACTCTCAAAGAACTCAAGACTCGTGAGCTGCCCGAGCTCGATGATGACTTTGCCCAAGACGTCAGCGAGTTTGAAACCCTGGCAGAGCTGCGCGAAACCCTAGAGAAGCGCTACCGCGAAGAAGCCGAACAGCAAACTGAAGCCAACAAAGAGCGCGCCATTCTGGACGCGCTGCTCAAAGACGTCGAGGTCGAGCTGCCGGAAACCTTGGTCCGTCAGGAGGTGAACTACCTGCTCAGCCAGAGCGCTGCCAGTCTGCAGCAGCGAGGCATTGACGTCAAGCAGCTATTCACCGAGGAGAATCTGCCCATGCTGCGCGAGCGCTCGCGCGACGAGGCCACTGAGCGCCTGCAGCGCACGCTGGCACTGGCTGAAATCTCCAAACGCGAGGGCATTAAGGTGGAACCGGTGGCCCTCGAAGAGCGTCTGAAAAACCTGCTGGAACAGTACGGCGAGCGGGATATCGACCGCACAAAGCTTCGCGACCTCGTCGAGGATGAGCTACTCACCGAACGGATCCTCGACTGGCTCAAAACTAACTCCAGCGTAGACCTGGTAGACGCCAAACCGGCAGCTGAAGCTGAAGCTGCCGAATCGTCAGCAGAGCCAGATGCGCTGCCAACTTCTGAGGCTGAGGATGCGTCAGAGGTGACCGCAGAGTCTGCGGACGTTTGAAGCGCAGGTATGACTAGCAGCAGTTCTGCGAGAGTACGAAGTTTCCGGTGGTTGCCCCGGAGATGGGGCATAATGGCGGAAAGAATCCTATACCTGGGTCACCTAGAGGGAGTTTCCTAAGGTTGATGCGATTTTCTACAATGACGTCTTGGCAGCTGACTTCTGAGTATCGTCCAAGCCAGGCTGCCGGTTCTTCTGCAGTCGCTGCGATTCCATTGGTTGTGGAGCCGTCGGGTCGTGGCGAGCGGGCCTTCGATATTTTTTCTCGCCTGCTGCGGGAACGGATTATTCTTCTGGGAACTCCGGTCGATGATGCCGTTGCCAACTCGATCGTGGCGCAGCTCCTCTACTTGGAGGCGGAAGATCCACAGGCTGATATCTATCTTTACATCAATTCGCCAGGCGGCTCGGTTACCGCCGGTATGGGGATCTACGACACCATGCAGCACGTGCGGCCCGATGTGGTCACCGTGTGCATGGGCCTTGCGGCCAGCATGGGAGCTTTCCTCCTCACTGGGGGAGCACCTGGCAAGCGGCGGTCCTTACCCAATGCCCGGATCATGGTGCACCAACCGCTGGGCGGGGCTCAGGGGCAAGCAGTCGACATCGAAATTCAGGCTAGAGAGATCCTCTACCACAAGCAGAAGCTCAACGAACTGCTGGCACGGCACACCCATCAACCTCTAGAGCGCATTGAGCGAGACACAGAGAGAGATTTCTTCATGTCGCCGCCGGAAGCAAAAGAGTACGGTCTGATCGATGAAGTCATCACCCGGCAGTCACTCACGGGCCAGGGTGGGACTGTGCCGAGCGCACTCAAGTAAGGGGCACCCCATGTCTAAACCGTACGACTCTCACCTGAAATGTTCCTTCTGCGGTAAATCTCAGGAGCAGGTTCGCAAGCTCATCGCCGGACCTGGGGTGTATATCTGTGATGAGTGCGTTGACCTGTGCAACGAGATTCTGGATGAGGAGCTCTTTGACTCGGCGGCCGCACCGCAGGCGGCTCCCCGCCGCGAGGCGGCTCAACCTGAGAAGCGTCGCGCCCGCTCCGCCAGCCTCTCCCTCTCCCAGATCCCCAAACCCCGCGAGATCAAGCGTTATCTTGATGAGCATGTCATCGGCCAGGACGAGGCTAAGAAGGTCCTTTCGGTGGCGGTTTATAACCACTACAAACGCCTGAGCTTTCTGCAAAATAAGGGCAAGGGCACTGACGACAATGTCGAGCTTCAAAAGTCTAATATCCTGTTGATTGGCCCCACTGGCTGCGGTAAAACGCTGCTGGCCCAGACCTTGGCCGAAATGCTGGACGTGCCCTTCGCCGTTGCCGACGCTACCACCCTGACCGAGGCGGGCTATGTGGGCGAAGATGTCGAGAATATTCTGTTACGCCTGTTGCAGGTCGCTGACCTCGACGTTGAAGAGGCCCAACGCGGCATTATCTACATCGACGAAATCGACAAAATTGCCCGCAAGAGTGAGAACCCTTCGATTACCCGTGATGTCTCCGGTGAGGGGGTGCAACAGGCCCTGCTCAAGATGCTGGAAGGCACGATTGCTAATGTGCCGCCGCAGGGGGGTCGTAAGCACCCCTACCAGGACTGCATTCAGATTGACACCAGTAACATCCTGTTCATCTGCGGCGGTGCCTTCGTAGGCCTGGAGAAGACCATTGAACTGCGCGTCGGCAAGCGCAGCTTTCTGGGCTTTGAGGTGGAGCCAGCCAGCGAAATCCACCAATCGCGTGAGCGGCGCACCGCCAACCTGCTAAAGCACATCGAGCCGGATGACCTGGTGAAATTCGGCATGATTCCGGAGTTCATTGGCCGCATTCCAGTGACGGCGGTTGTGGAGCCACTTGATGAGGACACGCTCACCGCGATCTTGACCGAGCCGCGCAACGCTCTGGTCAAGCAGTATCAGAAGTTGATGCGTATGGATAACGTGCAGCTTGAATTCCGCCCAGAGGCGATTCGTGCTATTGCCCAGGAGGCATATCGACGTCGAACTGGGGCACGGGCATTGCGCGGCATTGTAGAAGAGTTGATGCTGGATGTGATGTACGAGTTGCCCTCGCGCAAAGATGTGACGCGCTGCATGATTACCCGCGAAATGGTTGAAAAGCGTTCGACCGCAGAGCTGCTAGTTCACCCTTCTTCCCTGCCTCGTCCCGAATCTGCCTGAGCGGTGAGATCGTGACCGAGCCATGAACTTAGTAGGGGCGCACAGCTGGCTGTGTGCCCCTACCGGTTTTTAAGCGAATCAATCCTCTCTAGCAGGTCCGGCAGATTACCTGGCGCATCGTGCGTAGGTTGGTGGGCAATTCCAAGGTCATCCCTTGTTGAATCAGCAGGGCGGGTACCGGGATGGCGGGGGTGGCAGCGACGGTATAGCTGAGCAAGGTGCCCGCCTCATGCTCGGCCAGCGTCAGCTCTGCGGCGAAGTCGGAAAAGTCGCCCCGCTCCAAAGTAAAGTGGATGCGCTGGGCCGGAACCTCCTGCACCTGCAGCAAGATTTCTACGCGGGCGCTCAAAAATAGAAAAGATTTGCAGGCGACTTGGTAGACCCTCTTGAGTAGCGGACTGCTCGAGCGCACCTCACTGCGGGTGATGTCGGGGAAAAATTCTACCCAACGGGGATAGTCGCTGACCTGCGACCAAACTTGTCGGACTGAGCGGGGAATGCATATCCGGGCAGTCACCTTACCGCCCCGGTTTGAATGGGGAGCCGTCTGGATCAACACTTCGCCAGAGCGCATCTGCTGCCAATCCTGAGGACTGAGCGAAACCTTAACGGGTGCTTCAACGAGCATGGCAGGTTTGACGGGTGCAATCGAGGACATAGATGCTCCTTAGCGAAGTCAGGCGTCGAATCAGCAAGAGCGGTCGGGCCAGAGCCAATGCTCTCCCAACCACAACTTACTCGTCTGAGCGCTGCCCAGTGTGTAAGATCCGTAAAAATTCTGAGAGTTTGCCGCCGCCGCAGATGAAAGCCGTGTAAACTCTGGGGCGTAAAGCCAGAATCATCACTGGATACAGGCAATCAGGTCAGTCAGGGCTATACTCCATTTATAGGAAGAAGCAGCGTTCGCTTCCCTCCGCTATCCTTCTAGCGCCTGACCCTCAATGGCTTCCCAGACCTCGTCCATGGCAACCTCTTCTCGTAACGCAGCTGAGTTGCGGCGGCTACAGACCCTGCTGCCTCCCGAGCTGCGCAGCTGGGTCAGCATTGAGGTTGCTAGCGCGGTCACGCCACCCTTGATCACCTGCGAAGAGGTTGGCAAGGACGAGGCCGCAATTCTGATTGACTTCAACCGTTGGGAGCGTCTAGCCACGGACCAACGTAATCTTCTCTTCTGGCACGAAGTTGCCCGCATCCAGAACGACTCAATCCCCAAGGATGGCTGGGAGATGGCGGCTCTGGCGATTGGCCTCGGCGGTGTGGTCGGTGAACTCTGGGTTCAGGACGGCCTATTGCTGCTGTTGGCATTGGGGCTGTCCGGGTTTGCTGGCTACCGCCTCTACCAGCGCAACAACGGCGAAAAACGCCTCAACGAAGCAATCGAGGCAGACGAAAAGGCGATTGCCCTGGCAGTTCGCTTCGGTTATACCCTGCCCAGCGCCTACAAGAGCCTAGGCAGTGCCCTGAAAACTCTGCTGGACATGAGCAACAAGGATCGCCAGAAACGGCGCTATGAGGCCCGCCTTCAAGCCCTCAAGCTCAGCGCTGCCAAGGCCAAGGCCCGCATGAAATCTATGCGCGAGAGTGTATAGCTAGCGGTAAACCAAGACTTTGAACAGCTCCCGCACCCAAAGAGCTGTGCTGCCCAAGATTGCCGCTGTTAGCCAATCGGAAGTAGATAGCGGCACAGTCGTGAACCAGCTGCGCAAGGGCTGCAGGTAGACCAATGCAGGGCAAAGCAGACCCAGGGTTAGCAGGCCCAGAGCTAGGGCCGGGTTCGCGAGTAGCGATAGTTGTAGAACCGAGCGGCGTTGGTCTCGGCTGGCCAGGACACTGAACCCCTGGAAGCACAGAAGCGTGAGCAGGGTTAGTGTTCGCGCATGGTTGAGGCGGTCAAGGTTATCCGCATAGCTCAACAGAAATACCACGCTACCTACTAGGGCCAGATTCAACGCCACGACCAGAATGCCTAGGCTGAAATCCCAGCTGAGGCGGTGGGCTCGGCTCAGCTGTTGGCGCTCCGGTCTACCCGGCTCAGCCGCCAGGGTTAGATCTAAGCTGCCCAGACTCAATAGCACCAGCAGCACCAACTGGTTGGGTAACAGCGGCAGTGGCCAGCTGTTGACCCCGCTAAACCCCCCGACCAGCAGCAGCAGTCCCAACTGCCCCGAGAGGAGTTTGAAGATCACGGCCCAGGCCGCTGCTACCGCTGCCCGCGCTTGTCGCACAGCCTGCGGCAGCAGCGTCAGATCGCCTGCGTCCGCGAGTAGAACTGCCGCCGCCGCACGGGTGACATCTGAACCGTCACTCACGAGGGCCAGACCTAAATCTGCTTGGCGCAGCACGGCCAAATCCTGAGCTTCGCTGCCCAGCACCGCCACGCGTTCCCCCTGCTTTTGGAGGGTGGTGACGGCAGCAACGGCGGCAGGGGCCTCTTCGCCGAGAAAAACCAACCGCAGCGGCGAGGCGTCATAGGCGCGGCTGAGCTCCTGCTGAGTGATCTGGACTGGGCATTCCAGACCTGCGAGGCCCAAGAAAATTGCCCCCTCAGACCAGGTTGTAGGGTCTAGGGCCTCGCCGCTAGGCGCGGTGGCGACCGCAACTACTCGCAAGCCCCAGCGGCCCATGCGCTCTGCAATCTTCTGGACGTAAGCGCAGGCTGTCTTGCCCAGAGGCCGTGCTTCGCCTGCCTGCCAGTAGAACTGACACAGCGATAACACTGGCTCCACCGGTCCCTGCAGGCAGGCAAAGCGAGAGCCCATCGGCTCCACCTCGGGGGTAGGTCGCTCGGTGCTCTCCAGCAGTAGGCCACTTCCATGCAGGGTAATGCGCGGGTTGTTGGGGTCAAACGGAGTCGCCGCCAGGCAGGGGAACTGCTGGTGCAAACGAGCGATGGGAATGCCAGCTCGTAACGCCGCCTCAGCTAGGGCGGCGGCGATGGCCTCACCCTCAGCGGCCCAGGGTGAGTCGGGCGATCCCAGTTCGCTGCTGAGTACCGCGACGAGCAAGAACTGGTGGAGCTGGGAATCCTGCTGCGCCTGTAGCACGCTCTCCGAACCCAAACTGCGGTCCGGCAAATAGAGCTCCGTGAGATACAGCTCCGGGTAGTGGGGGGGCAGTAAGGTAGTCCCGCAGCTCGTTGTCTGGCTGAGGCGCTCCAAGTCGGGCAAGGTTCGCAGGCGCAGGCCCAAGTGCTCTAGCCTTCTGGCCCTCAGGCTGAGGGCCAGAAGGGCCGCAAGCGCAAACTCGTCGGGCAGGATAAGCGCAGCCAGGACCCCGAGCAAGCCTGCCATCTCCGATAGCTCTCCTCGGCCCAGGAGGCCCAGCAGGATCACTAGCACCAGCCCTGAGTACAGCCCCCCCGCTGCCAAACGGCTGAGCTGCGGCAGATTGCGCAAGGGGCGAGCCGTCCTTGACTGCGTGAAGCTGGGAGTCTGCATACTGGGTTGGATCACCACCCCTAACCCCCGACCGCTGTGTACGCTGCCGCCGCTGTGCACCAGATTCGTCTGCTCGGTCTGAGCGACGCGCAGCGGCAGTGGCTCGCTCTGGCGTAAGGAGGGTTCAGTCTGACCCGGATCGCACACGTGCAGGTCATTGGCCGCCAAGAGCCGCAAATCGGCAACCGGACAGTCACCCTCGGCCAGCAGCACAATGTCCCCACGCACCAACTCGCTAGCAGGTACCTGCTGCACCTGCTGGTCGCGCAGTACCCTCGCCTGAGGGGTGATCGGCACTGGGTTGGTAGCTAGCAGCTGCCACAACCAATAGGTCAGGCCAACGCGCCGCAGTGCTTGCACACCAGCGAAGCCCAAAAACAGATCTCCCTCTGATCCGTGCTGCGCGGCCAGGGCACCCCCCCCCAGTACCAGCAGGAGCACCACCGATGGGCAGAGGATGCTGGCCGCGAGCCTACTAAGGCTGCGAGTCAGCTGCGTCTGCAAGCGGGAAGCAACTGGTGGATCGTAGCGCTGCTGACGCAGCCGCTGGCGCACCTCTCCCCAGCTCAGCCCCTCAGGGCGAGTTTGGAGCTGAGACATCACTTGCGCCGCATCGAGCGCGTGCCAGGCAGGATCAACGACAGTGGTCATGAGCACAGGCAGGATGGTCCTGTATCCTACAGCAGGATAAATGATCCATCTGACGGCATATTCCAGTGTCCCTTAAACTCTCGCGGCTCAGGTTAAAAGTTGCTCGCCCTCGGGTGATTTTCCTAGACGCTGTAGGCACGTTATTTGACGTGCGTGGAAGCGTCGGCGGGGTCTACGCCAGTTTATGTCAGGCGGTGGCAGGGGTCAGCGTGGACCCGAAAGCGCTAGACCGAGCCTTTTACGAAGTCTTCCGAACCATTCCCGCTGCCGCCTTCCCAGGGCTGGCACAGGAGCAACGGAGTGCAGCAGAGTACGACTGGTGGTACCGCGTAGCGCTGCAATCGTTTGAGCGCTGCGGCGAGCTGCCGAAATTCGCCGACTTCGAGAGCTTTTTCCCAGTGCTCTACCAGCACTTCGAGGCGGCAGAGCCCTGGCAGATTTATGCTGAGACCACCCATGCCCTTAGCCGCTGGCAGGCCCAAGGCATTGCGCTCGGCGTCATTTCCAATTTCGACACGCGGCTATACAAGGTGCTTCAGGCGTTGGACCTCGCCCGCTTTTTCCAGTCTGTGACGATTTCGACTGAAGTAGGGGCCGCCAAGCCGGACGCCTTGATCTTTAGAAACGCCCTCCAGAAGCATGCTCTCGCTCCTGAAGCTGCCTGGCATATCGGCGACAGCTTTGCTCAGGACTATGAGGGCGCTGCCGCTGCGGGCCTGATAGCCTTTTGGCTAAACCGTGCACCAGGGGCAGCCGGGGATAGCCCGACTGTGCGCAGCGTAGCCTCACTCCTGGAACTGCCGCAACTGTACCCCGAGGATCAGGGCTAGCAGTAAAGAAGGCAGTAGGATTACAACTATAGAGATCGCTGCTCTCGGCAGGTTAGTCAGCTCCGCGCTGACCTCTAGGCGTGGGCAGCCGAACTTAATCAGGGCAGAGATGAACAGGGAGAGCCCCATTATCTTCAGTAAGAACCGCCAGTCTTTGCCTAGCATGGGTTTTGGGCCTGAACGTTGGGGTGCTGACTTGAATCGCCTCTTACACTTCGGGGCACTATGTTAGCTTCTGAGTCTGTTTCACTCTAGTCATGTGGATGCGCTTGCCGCTGATCCGCCCTCTTAGCCAGTGGTTTGGCACGTTGCTGGTCTATACAGCAGCTCGTGGGGGGGATATGCCGCCGCGGACTGGATTACGTTTGCTCTCTCGCCGATCTGTGGTGGCGGCTATGGCCTTAGCTAGTCTCACCGGTGGGATTGGTCACCGCTTCTATAATGACCCGCAATCGGCCATTGGCACGCCAGCTTCTCAAGCTTGGTACGCGCCAGAGGGCGCGCGCGTCCTCAACCCAGAGGCAACCCAGGCTCGCCAGGCGGCAGCTCGCACTGAGTCGGTTAAGGTCTTGCGCATGGATGAAACGGTGAATCAGAGGGCCAGCGCCGAGTTGGAGAGCTTGCTCAAAGAGGGCGACCGGCTACGCCAGATCCTGGGAGCCGACCCTTACCTGGACACCGCAGTGTTGTCTAGCACCAGCCAGCGCTACCTACGGGCTCTGCCCGACTGGGAATGGCTGAGTGTGCTAGAAATGGCTCGTCGCCTCAGCCAGCAGCAGCAACTGCGTTCCTCTGCCAGTGCGAACGCTACCAATCCCTTGCTTCTGCGTCAGCTCAATCAGCTCAACCAGCAGCTCAGTGCTCAGGCTTCCCCGCTGCAACTTCACGCGGCCTCGGAGCTAAGCCGTCTACAACTGCGAGCCAAGGCAGGCAACCGCCGTCTCAGTCTGTTCCAGGTCAGCCAAGCGATCCAACAGGCTCAGGTTCGCTATCGGCAAGCGCAAGAGGAACGCAGCAGCTTGCTCCAGTCGGCGGCTTACACCCAGGCGTTTTTCGACCTGAGCAGTGAGCAGTGGCAGCAGGTCCGGCAGGCGGTTCAACAAGCTAAACGGAGGCTGCTCGCGGGCGGTATCACTCAAGGACTGCCGCCCGAGTTGCAGCGGGGAGCCGTGCTGGCGCAGCTGGATGGCCTGGCCGACGGCCCGGCCCGTGAGCAGGCGGCAGCCCTATTGCTAAGCGTCTTGGAGCCGAACTTAGTGGTAGATGCCGAGCAAACTCGCTTGCAAGCCGAGCAGGCGGCCAACCAGGTTGAGCCAGTCTACCTCTCCGTGTTGAAGGGCTCACTGATCGTGCGGGCGGGGCAGGCGATCAGCTATGAAGACTTCCTGGTTTTGGATCATTTTGGCCTGACCCAGCGACGCATCAACTGGCCAGGGCTGGCAGGTTTGGCCATGCTGGTGGGCGGGGGGCTAGCGCTGTTTTACACCGTCCAGGTGCGCGCACGACCAGGCATGCGCGCCCGTGACCATCTGCTGGTGTTGCTGCTGAGCCTGACCGTGCCGGTAGTGGCTTGGAGTGTCGACCCGGCCTATACCAGTTTGCCAGCGGTGGGTCTGCTGACCGGCAGCTTCTACGGCTCCGCTCTAGGAGCCACTGGTGTCGTGCTGCTGGCGTCGCTGCTGCCCATTGGTATTGATGTCTCGCCTGTGGGCTTGCTGCCCGCGCTGGTGGGCAGCCTGATCGCAGCGCTGAGTGCAGGGCGGTTGCGCTCGCGCGAGGAGTTGGCCCGTCTGGGTGTTGGCATTGGCCTGGCTCAGGGCGGCACCTACCTAATTCTGGGCCTACTGATTCAGGGCGCAGGCTTGAGCTGGGCGTTGCTGGGCATGCATGCGCTATCTGGCGTTTTCTGGAGCATCGTGGCCTTGGGGGTGAGCCCTTATCTGGAGCAGGTGTTTGACCTGGTTACGCCAATTCGTCTGGCGGAGCTGGCCAACCCTAACCGCTCCGTGCTCAAACGTTTGGCAACTGAGGCCCCCGGTACCTTTCAGCACACCCTGTACGTGGCCACGCTTGCGGAAGCTGCGGCGCGCGAACTCAGCTGCAACGTGGAGCTAGTGCGGACAGGCACCCTCTACCACGACATCGGCAAGATGCACGACCCTCTGTGCTTTATCGAGAACCAGATGGGCGGCCCCAATAAGCACGATGAAATCAATGACCCCTACGAGAGCTCGCGGCTGATCAAAAAGCATGTCTCTGAGGGTTTGGTGATGGCCCGACGTTGCCAGCTGCCGACCGCGATCCGCGCTTTCATTCCTGAGCACCAGGGGACCATGCTAATCGCCTACTTTTACCATCAGGCCCGCGAACGCCTCGCCGCCGACCCACACCTGGCAGCGCAGCTTGGGCCGTTGCAGGAGGCTGACTTCCGCTATGATGGCCCGACTCCCCAGTCGCGCGAAACAGGTCTTGTGATGCTGGCAGACTCCTGTGAAGCGGCGCTGCGCTCGCTGAAG
>JANNOU010000059.1:0-22283 GCA_031399305.1 Leptolyngbya sp. SOY_34_metabat_272 | reverse complement strand
TTTTTCAATCCAGGATTTCAGAGAGGGAGCGGCAGTAGAAATCCGACATGGTAAAGCCATAGCAGACGCGGCGAAAGCAGCGGGCATTGAGCATTTCGTTTACAGTTCGGTAGGCAGTGCCGAGCGCAACACGGGTATTCCGCATTTCGACAGCAAGTTTCAAGTCGAAGAGTACATTCGATCGCTCAAGTTGCCCTACACGATTCTGCGCCCGGTTTTCTTCTTTTACAATTACAACGCGATGCGATCGATGGTTGAAGCCGGAACGCTTTCCCAGCCGCTTAGCCCTGAGACGAAGTTGCAGCAACTTTCTGAAGAAGATTACGGGAGAATGGTCGCCGAGGTCTTGGAGCATCCCGCAGCTTTCTTGAACCACGAAGTGGAAGTCGCCAGTGTGAATATGACCATGACAGAAATCGCTGCCGCGTTTGGCCACGTTTTAGGAAAAAACGTCAAATATCAACAAATTCCGTTTGAAGCGTTTGAGCAGCGAGCTGGAGAAGAGGTAACCAGCATGTATCGCTGGTTTGAAAGCGTCGGCTACGGAGCAGATTTAGCAGAATTGAAACGTGATTTTCCTGCACCGACTGACTTTGAATCCTATTTGCGCGATCGCAACTGGACAAAGCCAACCGCAATCGCATCTGGTGTCGAGCCGAAAGTGGCAGCGACTTAAAAGGAACAAACGAAACGAAACGAAACGAAAGGAACAAACAACATGTCAGCACTCACATTAGACACGACTCCCACGATTCTCGCCGTCGGTGCCGCAGGGCATTTCGCTAGTCTCGTTGTGCCTGAACTCGCCAAACGAGGCGCAAAAGTCCGCGGGCTGATTCAGCATACAGAGCAGACCAACCAAGTGATCAAAAACGGCGCGGCGGAGGTTGCCATTGGTGACCTGACTGACCGGGCGAGCCTGGACGCGGCACTGAAGGGTGTAGACTCGGTTTTCTACATCTCGCCAGTCACCATGCCCAATGAGGTCGAGATTAGCAAAAGCGTGGTGGATGCGGCAAAGCAGGCTGGTGTACGCCGATTTGTCTTCTCCTCCCTGATTCACCCCGTTATCGGTGCAATGGTTCACCATATCGACAAGGCACCGATCGAGGAAGCGATCCTTGCCTCTGACATGGAGTTTACATTTCTGCACCCGACTATGTTCTTCCAGAATGTCACAGCGGCGCAGCTTGCAGACATAGCGAAAAGTGGGGTCTTTCCACAACCCTGGTCGATCGAGACCTGCTTCAGCAGAGTTGACTATCGCGACGTGGCTGAGGTTGCGGCAATTGCGCTAATGGAAGATCGGCTCAACTACGGAACCTTTGAGCTATGCGCCGAGGGTCACCTCAACGGCAAAGAAGTGGCGGCGCTGATGGGCGAGGCGCTGGAAAAGAAGATAGAAGCGGTCAAGGTCAACCCAGACAAGCCTGCGGATACCTCCAAAGACACTGACGACAAACAACAGACATCGCCGATGCAATCGATGTTTGACTGGTACGACCACCACGGTCTAGTAGGAAACTCACTGATCCTCCGAGCCATTCTCGATCGCGAACCTCGGACACTGCGAGCCTATTTCGAGGAACTTGCAGCAAAACCATAGACATCTTCGTGAGTGTGACCATTCTCGCCACCGATCAACGGACATCAGGAGGAAGCCAGCCCCGACGAACTTCTATTGCATGATCCTAAAGTATCGCCATGGTGAGGTGGCAGCGGTCATGTCGGGTTCACACCACATTCCACTTTCCCAAATAAAATCGGTTACGGAAAATCGCAAATACATCAGAACACAGCAGTAAAAGGATAAGGCAATGACGAAGATTGCATTGGTTACAGGATCGAGTCGAGGACTTGGTAAAAATACTGCTTTAACGCTTGCTAAAAAAGGGGTCGATGTCCTCGTGACCTACCATAGCAACGCTGAGAAAGCTGATCATGTAGTCGCTGCGATCGAAGAGCTTGGGGCTAAAGCTGTAGCACTGCAACTGGATACTTCAAATACCAAAACCTTTGACGGTTTATAGAACAAGTCAAACAGTCACTCAAGGACAAATGGCAGGTAGAACAGTTTGATTTTCTCGTGAATAATGCTGGGATCGGTGTGTATGCTTCCTTTGCAGAGACGACCGAGGAGGACTTCGATCGCTTGATGAATATCCAGATGAAGGGCGTTTTCTTTCTCACGCAGAAACTGCTCCCGTTGATTAAGGATGGAGGACGGATCGTCAATGCTTCGTCGGTCTGACTCGGTTTACCCTACCGGGCTATGCTGCTTATGCCAGTACGAAAGGGGCGATCGAGGTTTTGACTCGATACCTGGCGAAAGAATTGGGACAAAGACAGATCACTGTGAACGTGGTGGCTCCTGGCGCAATTGAAACGGATTTTGCGGGTGGCTCAGTGCGAGACAATCCAGAGATGAACAGCTTCATCGCTTCCCAAACTGTCCTGAGTCGCGTCGGGCTTCCCGATGATATCGGAGGATCGCCGCTTTACTATCCGAAGACAACAGATGGGTCAATGCCCAGTGAATTGAAGTCTCTGGCGGTCAGTCCCTCTAATTCAAACTCACCTTAACAAACAGGAAACAGGAAAAATCATCATGTTAAACGTAGAAAACAAAGTTGTTGTAATTACTGGAGCTAGTGGCGGCATCGGTGAAGCTACCGCTCTATTGCTTGCCCAAAACGGTGCAAAAGTAGTTTTGGGAGCGAGGCGCACAGAAAAGCTGGAGAAGGTTGTTAAAGAGATCCAAGCGTCGGGTGGTATGGCAGAATTCAAAACTGTGGATGTTGCTGATCGCGAGGATATGAAAACGTTCATTCACTTTGCTAAAGATAAGTTTGGTTGCATCAATGTCATCTTCAACAATGCAGGCGTTATGCCCCTATCCCCGCTCAACGCTCTGAAAGTTGAGGAGTGAGACAACATGATTAACGTGAACATTCACGGCGTGTTGAATGGTATTGCGGCGGGTCTACCGATCATGGAAGCGCAAGGCGGCGGTCAGTTTATCAATACCGCTTCCATCGCCGCGCATATGGTGGGACCCACCAGTGCAGTCTATTCCGCGACAAAATATGCCGTTTGGGCGATATCCGAAGGACTGCGTCAGGAATCAAAAAATATCCGCGTGACCACAATATCTCCTGGCGTAGTTGATACCGAACTCGGCTCTGACATCACAGATGAGTCAGCAAAAGGTGGTTTGAAAGAACTCCGCAAAACCGCACTGAACCCAAATGCGATCGCCAGAGCCGTTTTATATGCCGTGTCTCAACCGGATGATGTCGATGTCAACGAAGTGATCGTCCGCCCGACAGCCAGCGCATCCTAAGGCATCGATAATCCTTGCCAACCCATCACGAACACCTAATGCAATGTAATCGAGGATTGTGATTGATATGAAGCATCGGGCAAACATATCGGTCGCGATTACCTCCGGTATGCTCTGCAAATGACTACTTAGGAAAGACAAGTAAAACACTACGTTCATGGAAGAAAAGCAAGCAAATGTCAAGTAACACCTCAATGCGTCCCTGTTACGGACTTGCTGCTTTGAGCCAGGGCGAACGCCTCGTTGCTTGGGCATTCGAGCGGAGGGCATTGCGAGCCGACGACATTGCCGTGAAGATTCAGTTCTGCGGCGTCTGCCACAGCGATCTGCACGCGGTTCGGGGGAAAAGCCGCTTTCCTCTAGTTCCGGGTCACGAGATGGTGGGCGAGGTGACGGCAATCGGCACGAATGTAACAAAATTCCAAACTGGCAACGCCGTAGTGGTGGGCAATATTGTCGATTCCTGTCGCCAATGCCCACCGTGTAAAAGCCACGAGGAAGTGTATTGCCGCGAATTTCCGACGACCACCTATGATGGCATCGATAGGCAAGACGGTAGCATCACGCGCGGCGGTTATTCAAACGAATATGTCGTCAACACCGACTTCGCCTATCACCTGCCCTCCGGACTTAATCCGGCAAGCGTGGCACCACTAGTTTGCGCGGGAGTGACCACCTGGTCGCCGCTGCGTCACTGGAACGTGGGTTCCGGCAAGACAGTTGGTATTGTTGGACTGGGCGGACTCGGCCACATGGCGGTGAAATTCGCGCACGCGTTGGGCGCGCACGTCGTTCTGTTCAGCACTTCCGAGAAAAAGCTTGCCGATGCCCTGGCACTGGGCGCGGATGAGGCTGTCTTGTCGACTGATGCCGAAAAGATGGCAGCTCAGAAATATCGCTTCGACTTTATCCTTGATACTGTGTCAGCGCGACATCCGCTGGACCCATATCTGCTCGCGCTCACGCTCGACGGCACGCTCTGCTGTCTGGGAATTCCCGATGATATGGAGTTCACCCCCGTCCTCCTCACTATGGGGCGGCGGCGGCTGACAAGTTCAGGGTCAGGGGGCACCCTTGAGACGCAGGAGATGCTGGACTTCTGTAGCAAGCACAACATCTCAGCCGATGTCGAAATCATCTCGGCTGCGGATGTCGACGACGGTTTTGAACGGCTTGAGCGGGGCGATGTGCACTATCGTCTGGTGATCGACATGGCTACGTTGAATGCGCCAGCTGAGGCCACCGCCTGATCTTGGCATCTTTAAGATTTCTATATTCACGCGATCGCATTTCTCAACCCCAATTAACCAAAGGAGTACACCCTGAAATTGAACCCCTATCTGATGTTCAACGGACAATGTGAGGCAGCGTTTAAGTTCTATGAGCAGTGCTTGGGTGGCAAAATCGAAGCGATGATGACTTACGGGGAGACACCCAAGGATGCACCAATGGCAGAGCAAGTGTCACCGGAATTTCACAACAAAATCATGCATGTCCATCTAACGGTAGGCGACCAGGAATTGATGGGTTCTGACAGCCCAGCTGGATACTATGAAGAGCCAAAAGGTTTTTCCGTGTCGATTAGCCTAAACGATCTAACAGAAGCAGAGCGCATCTTTCACGCCCTGGCAGAAAATGGAAAGGTGCGAATGCCACTCCGGAAAACCTTTTGGGCTGAGCGCTTCGGGATGCTAGTCGATCAATTTGGCACCCCCTGGATGATTAACTGCGGATGAGCTGCTTAATCTCTAAACATTCCATCGAGTGGACAGCCGCAGGCAGCATTTACTTGAAGAAAATCCGTCAAACGAAAAGCAATAAAGCCTACATACGCAAGGAAAAATCACTGTGATCAAGAACGAGATTGTGCATCCGAGAATCGTCGCACAAGACGAGTGGTTCGTCGCTCGCAAGACGCTCCTAGAACACGAGAAAGCGATCACCAAGCATCGCGATCGCATCAATGCTGAACGACGCAGGCTACCGATGGTGCCGATCGATAAGGAATATACCTTTGCAGGACCCAATGACTCTGTCAAACTGGTAGACCTGTTCGACGGGCGTATTCAACTCATCGTCTACCACTTCATGTTCGACCCAGAGTGGGACAAGGGTTGCACGGGCTGCACGGGTTATGTGGACGCTTTGGACGACCTGTCAATGCTGAACGATCGCGACACGACGTTCGTGCTCGTCTCGCGTGCCCCGTTGCCTAAGCTCGAAGCTTACAAGGCTCTCAAAGGATGGAGTGTCCCGTGGTACTCATCCTTCGGGAGCGATTTTAATTACGACTTCCACGTCACGCTGGACGAAAACGTCGTGCCCATCGAGTACAACTACCGGGACGAAGCCGAGTTGGAGAGAAGGAACGGACCGAATTCAATCCAGGGTGAAGGGCACGGACTGAGCGTCTTCTTCCGCGTCGGCGACGACGTTTTCCACACCTACTCGGTTTATGCCCGTGGTGTTGAAGGTCTCACCAACGCCTACAGCCTCCTCGACGTAACACCATACGGGCGGCAAGAGGATTTTGAAGACTCGCCTTCAGGCTGGCCGCAAAAGCCGACCTACGGGTAGGAACTCCACCAGTTTCTCGACGCGCCCATGCTGGAGGGCATGTAACGGGCAACAGAAGCACATGAAGCGATGACGACAAACTCAAGACAACAGGAGTCAACGATGAATACTGATAGAAGAGACACCATTGGCTACAGAGGCTTGTCGATGATTGGACATATGAAACAGAGGCGAAATAGAACCAGATCAGCCTCCCAAAAAGGTTATGGGAACTGAGAGTGTGCGATCGCTGACGTGACGGAGGAGCAGCATGATAAGATATTTAACTTGTAATGTGCGCGGCGTTTTGTTCGCGTTACAAGAAGCATCCGCATGGATCACAGTTGCCCATTAGGAAAGTGCAGAAGCTTACCATGTGGCGATCAACAGTCGCAGGTAGCCGCTGATTTTTCGGAACGTTCATCCCAGGATCTACGGGAAATGAAACACCGCTTCGATCCCTAGAATATGTTTCGGCTAAACCTAAACATCGAACCGGTTAACACCTGACTTTTTCAGTTCACAACACACGTCAAAGAACTCAAAGGAGAAACTCACTATGCCTTCAGAATTTCGTCCTACTTCCGAGCAAATCCCTGCTCAAACGCTGCCGTATCCTGCCAGTCAGGAAGACATGGTTCCCCAACCAGACAGCGATTTGTCGAACTACAAGCCTGCTGGCAAGCTGCAAGGAAAAGTGGCGTTAATCACAGGCGGCGATTCGGGCATTGGTCGGGCGGTGGCGATCGCCTATGCGATGGAAGGTGCAGACGTTGCCATTCTTTACAACGTACACGATGACGATGCCAGCGTCACCCGATCGAAGGTGCAAGAAAAAGGGCGGCAGTGTCTCAATATCAAAGCCGATGTGCGCGATTCAGACCAATGTCAGCAGGCAGTTGCACAGACCGTAGAGAAATTTGGACATCTAGACATTTTGGTGAACAACGCTGCTTACCAGATGGTGAAGTTCGAGCTAGAAGATCTCACCGATGAACAGTTTCGTCGCACTCTGGAAACCAACGTCTTTGGCTACTTCTACATGCTGAAGGCTGCTCTGCCACATTTAAAGGAGGGCGATGCAATCATCAACACCAGCAGTATTTTGGGGCTAATCGGTAAGGAATTTTTGGTTGACTATTCCACTAGCAAAGGGGCGATCAATGCTTTCACCAAAGCCTTGGCACAAAATCTAGCCAAGCGTAAAATCCGCGTCAATGCTGTTGCTCCGGGTCCCGTTTGGACACCTGGTATCGTGGGTACAATGACCGCCGAACAAGTGGATAATTTCGACAATGACAATGCTATGAAACGAGCTGGTCAACCCGAAGAACTTGCACCCGCCTATGTCTACTTTGCTTCTGAAGACAGTAGCTTTGTGACAGGTGCAATTCTGGAAGTTACAGGCGGTCAAGTTTCCAGCACGTGAGTTGTTACTATGCAGATTATTGCAGTTAAATCCATTGGTATGACGGTGGCCGATATCGAGCGATCGCTCGACTTCTACACCACCGTTTTATCCTGTAAAAAGATCGCCGATAGCGAAGTTTCAGGTGCTGGCTTCGATCGATTGTATGGATTGTCGAATGTGCGACTGCGAGTAGCAACGTTGCAGTTAGGAGATGAGACGATCGAGTTAACCGAATTTCTCACGCCCAAAGGCAGACCGATTCCATCCGATTCGCGCAGCAACGATCACTGGTTTCAGCACGTGGCGATCGTCGTGCGAGACATGGAGCAAGCTTATCAACATTTGCGTCAGCACTGGGTATCCCAAACCTCACCCAATCCCCAAACCTTACCCGAATGGAATCCAGTTGCTGGAGACATCCAATCGTTCTACTTTGAAGATCTCGATGGTCATAATCTCGAACTCATTCACTTTCCAGAAGGTAAAGGCGATCCAAAGTGGCAACGTTCCGCAGGATCACTATTTTTGGGAATCGATCACACCGCGATCGTCGTTGCTAACACGGCTGCTAGTCGAGCCTTCTACTGCGACCGGTTGGGCATGAAATTGCAGCAGGAGAGTCAAAATTCTGGCCCAGAGCAAGAGCGTCTCAGCGGTATCGCTGAAGTGCAAGTGCAAATTAGCAGTTTGAAAGCACCCGCAGGTTTGGGGATTGAGTTGTTGGAATATGTGCAACCTAATCATGGACGACCCATTCCTACCGACACTCGTGCAAACGACCTTTGGTTCTGGCAAACGACGATCGTTGTAGAAGATGTAATCGCTAAAGGTCGGCAGCGACAAGCGGCCCAATTTCAACTCGTTTCCCCTGAGGTTATTCCAGTTTCAGGGTCAGCGTTAGGATTCAACCAGGGCTTTCTTATCCAAGACCCCGACGGCCATACGATTCGGCTAGTCAAGTAATAGAGCAAATCAATTGTGACCAGCTTTGTGAGGCTGCGCAGAAATGTGCTGTAACTGACGCTTGGGGTTCCAGGCAGACAGAGGCGAGTCTGGAACCGTTCAACCCCACACCGCCAACAGTCCGATAGGTCTGCCGCTCCTCTGCAAAACCATCCAGCTCCCCCCTTGCACCACCAGGCTTCTGGCTCGATCTACCGACCTCTCATCTCCAGCCTCCAAGCTTGGTGGTGCACCCTTGGAGCCGAAAGCTTGCCTAGCCGAGCTTTCGGCTCCAAGGTCCGAGTTCTTGGCTCCAAAGGCCGAGTTTTTTGCTCGGCCTTTGGAGCTTGAGGCTGAATTGACCGAGCTTTGGGCGGCAAAGTCCGAGTAGCGAGCCGTCAGCCACGAGTTCCAGGCTTGACGGACGCAGTTCCAAGGCTGAGTCGCTGGCACAACTAACCCAATCCTCTGTTCAGCCCTAGTTGCTAAATCTATTAGCTAGACAACCAAGACAAGCAGACTGTGCGCTGTCACCCCTCAAATCAAAACTTGAATCGCAGCGATTCTAACTAGCAGCCTATGACCCACCTCAGAGCTGCAACCTCTGAATTTCTCAGTGCAGCGAGTAAGCTCAGATACATCAATGTGTAGCTTTTAAATCACTGAATCATAGATAAGAATCGAGCGATTTATACAGAGAACTCATCCGATCTTCATCCGAACTATACCCATGAATAACTGAGATTATTCTATCCTAATCACAAGGGTGCGCCATCTCGTCAGTCAACATACACGGGAAAGTCTGTAGGCGCGTAACCTATGATGAATCTGAAAATTATCGCTGGCATTTTGCTGTTAGCAACCATTGGCCTAGTCGCTTCAGTTCAGGCAGCCGACCCAAGCGACCTTCAACAACTTATGCAGACCAAGCAGTGCGCGCGTTGCGACCTAGAAGAAGCCAATCTAGAAGGGGCCAATCTAGAAGGCGCAAACCTGAGAAAGGCCAATTTAGACCGTGCCAACCTCCGGGGAGCTAACCTGAAAGGTGCCATTCTAGACGACGCCGACCTGGACAGCGCTGACCTGCGCGGTGCCAACCTAGAAGGTTCAAACCTTGATGATGCTGACTTAGATGGAGCCAATCTGCAAGGAGCGAATCTAGCCAATACCCGCATGACCAGCACCAGTATCTGTGGGGCCACAATGCCCGACGGCACGCGCCGCAGAGATCGAATGTTTGGTCCCTTCAGCGCCTTTTTCGGCAGCAAATGCAACGACTAATCTTGGCCCTCAGTCCAAGGCTACAGCGCTGAACTTTGGCTAAAGCAAAGGCTCTGCTCCGGTTAGGACAGAGCCTTTATCCAGGGTTGCCTGCCCCTGTTTCACAGCTCTGCGCTCAAGCAGTACGATATCAAGATACTGCGACGGAGTCTGAACTCAGTGGGTCAAACAGGTTTGAAGGCGGCGGGCTGGGTCGCCAGTGTCTTGCTCACGTTGGTCCTCAGCTCCTGTGACCTGGCACTCTTGCCCGCTCCGCCTGAGACGAATGTCCATCTAGCGATGGGCAACCCGAGTAGTGCAATCGCCAGCCCTGCCGAGCCTGAGAACTATTTGATCCAGAAGCAGCAGTACACCTTGTCCTACAACAACCGCACCAGAATTGCCAATTGGGTTAGTTGGCAGCTGAACCAATCGTGGCTGGGGTCCGTCGAACGCCAGGATGATTTTCGCCCCGATGAAACCCTCCCTGCTGGCTGGTATCAAGTCACACCTCGGGATTATCGAGGCAGCGGTTTTGATCGGGGTCACTGGACCCCCTCCGCTGACCGTGACGCCAGCGTTGCAGATAACTCGGCAACCTTTTTAATGACCAACATTTTTCCGCAGACCGCCGATAACAATCGAGGTCCCTGGGAAAAACTGGAATCCTATTGTCGAGCATTGGTCGGGCAGGGCAAAGAACTCTACATCATCGCAGGCGGCTCCGGCGCGCGCGGCAAAACTAAGGGCGGCAAACTGTTCATCCCAGCCAGGACCTGGAAAGTCGTAGTGATTCTAGAACGCCCCGGCCTAGGCGCAGAGAGTGTCACCGACCAAACTCGGGTGATCGCAGTGGATATGCCCAACCAGCAGGGGATCAAAGACCGGGCTTGGCAAACCTACCGAGTGAGCGTCGCTGCCATCGAAAAAGCCACAGGCCATAACTTACTCTCTAACGTCCCCAGCTCCATCCAAACCGTGATTGAGAACCGAGTCGATGACCGTTAGAGAGCCTGGGCTAATCTAAACCGTCAGGTTTCCACCACCTGGGTTGACAGCCCTGCCAGATTGCCCGAAACAGTTTCACCCACAATGTAAACATCCAGTTCAACCTTGCCAACCCGATAGACCTGGATATTTTTGAGGCAAGTTTCGAGCACCTGAACCAAATTGCGATACCGCTTGACCTCTTCGCGCTCCTCCGGACCGTGCCAGTCCTGCTCCCGCGTGGCGACCCGGAAAAATCGCTCAAGGCTCACCTTCTCAACCGCTGTGTCCGCAGCGTGTCTGGTCTGTTGCAAGAGCTGCTCCGCAGTCAGAGGCTCCTGGCCCAGCCCCGGCCAGCGAAACACTTCGAACGGGTATTCTGACTCACTCACACAGAACAGCCCCTCACTAGCCGCTTTGAGGCGATCAATGGCCTCGGAATCCGCATGACTTGTCATTGGCATCACTCGGCTGTTTGCTCTCAATCATGAGGCAGTCTTCAAAACTTAGATAGGTCTCAAGGCTGAGCTGAACCTCGGCAGATGCAAGTTGACAAGCTTGCCCCAGAATAAAGTACTGCCTGTTAAGAGGAACCGCTGGTGAAGTCCCGCCCTCTACTGCGCTGGCTGAACTCTGTGGGCGCGATGCCCCGACTGCTCGCTTCCGTTGCCTTGGCAGGACTGGTTTTTCTCCTGCTATCGCACCGGGTGCCCCTCTCGACTCAGCTTCTGCTCACCTGGGATACCGGGACTCTGTGCTTTCTGGTCCTGGTGCTAGCGGTCATCCTCCCCAGCACTCCCAAACAGATTCGGCAGCGGGCTCAGCGGGAGGACGTCGGTGTTTGGGTGATCTCGACGCTCGTGGTGGGTGCTGCCGTGATCAGTCTGGTGGCGATCGGTTTTTTGCTTGGCAGCATGCAAAAACTGCCTGACGCTCAGTTAGGCCTACATATCGCGCTTTCTGGGCTGGCCGTAGTCTGTTCGTGGCTGTTGATGCATACGGTGCTCACGCTGCGCTATGCCCACGGCTACTACGGCGATGCCAGCCCGACGCAGCGAGATCGCCATGCGGGGGGGCTGGAATTTCCTGGCGAGCGTCACCCGATTACTGGGACTTTGCCTACTTTGCCTTCGTGATCGCCATGACGGCCCAAGTCTCTGATGTGCAGATCACGTCTCGCTTTTTGAGGCGGCTGGCCCTAGTGCATGGCATCTTGTCGTTTGGTTTCAATACGCTGATCGTGGCCCTGAGTGTCAATGTCCTCTCGCAATTGCTGGGAAGCCGGGGGAGCTGACCCAGCGAAATAAAACAGGTGTACTATATACTTCCGGAACGCCGTGCATAAAGACAAGGGAGAGTGGGATGGGCAGGCGAGCAAAGACGGTTCAATACACGCTGGCTCAGGCTTCTGAGACGATCATCAGTGTGCCTGGCAAAGAGGACAGCCCCGAAACGCGCAGCCTAGCGATGGCGGAGCTGGAGCAGTTGAACCCTGAATTGGCCCAAGCTGTTACACCAGATGACCTGGTGCCCGTCGCGGCGCAACCAGACCCGACAGCAGCCGAGGGCGACTTGGGCCGAGCGATCAAAACCCTCAATGACCTGGCGACCCTGAAGCTGAAAGTTCAGGAGTTGCGCAGCGAGTCGCTGAAGGTTCAGGCGCAAATTGCGCTGCTGTTTAGCAATGAAGCGGTCAGCGAAGAGGATGCTGCCAAGCAAAAGGAGGGCTTTAAAATCCTGAACGCCTTCGCTCACGCCAATGGGCAGTACCGACAAGCTAAGGCCGACGCAGAGAAGGCACTGGTCGTGCTCGATGCCGTTCTTCAAGCCCAGCCCCACAGTGTTTAGGATATTGGCTGGCGCTCAACCCGCCATTAGCTCCGCTGCCAAGCCGAAGGACAGAGTCATTCCAGCACCGCTCAGCGCATTGACAATCGTAACCCCTGCTTCCGGATGGGCAACGAATTCTGTTTGGCCAGGGAGCTTGGCGTAAACGCCGTGCCAGGTCTCAGCAATTGCTAAGGAAGGTGCTTTGGCAAAGGTCTTCAGGTAATCTAGGATGGCTTGATTGATCTCGGATTGGTCAAACGGTTCTGGGTTTAAACCGTACTCATGGGAATCGCCGATGATCAGTTCTCCCGAGGCATTTTGTGAAACCATCACATGAATCCCCCACTGTGGAAAGTAAGGGGTTTCTGCCTCAATTCTCGTCTTCAGGGCAGCTAGCGATTGACAGTGCACAAACGCCGAATAGTGAGTCAGGGTCAAACCCGCACACAACGATGGACCTAGTCTCCAAGCCCCGGCTTGGGGGCCCGTGCGCATCATTTGCAGTTTGACCTTGGTGATGCCGCTGGCAGCATAAATCGAGGGATACAGCGTCTCAAAATCAGCGCCGCTGCACACAAAAATTCGCTCTGCTGTCCACCGTTCACCCCCCGCAGTCACCTCTGGATAAGCAATGTCAGTGACGACGGTGCCGAACTTAAACGCCACGCCGTAAACCTCCGCCAGATAGTCAGGCAACTTGCGAATGGCCTGCCTGGGATCAACTGTCATCTCTGTGGCGCTCCACAGCGCGGCCAATAAGCCCTCAAGGTTGGCAGCTGGGCTTTTGGCCGCGACTTGTTCGGCGCTGAGTAACTCGGTCGAGTCATTCACCTTACCAGTGGTGTCGACAAACTCCTGCAAAACGTCCAACTCGTCTTGGCGATAAGCCAAATGCAAAGAGCCACAGGCCTCTAACTGGATCTGGGCAGCAGCTGCCACCTCGGCCCAGATCGCTCGAGTTTTTAAAGCCCGGTCGTACAACCCACCCAGCGGCTGACCAATCGGCCAGATCATGCCGAAATTACGAATCGATGCCCCGACCGCATAGAGGCTTCTCTCAAAGACTGTGACTTTCCAGCCCCGCTTGGCAGCGGCTAACGCATGAGCCAGACCCACGATCCCCCCACCGACGATGATCACCTCTGAAGAATTCATGGGAACGCTTACAAATCAACAATCTTGGCTTTCAGCTCCGGCAGAGAACTGAGCAGCCCATCGTTGGGATAGTCAGCTAACTGTTCTCGCGTGTGCGTACCATTGGTCACCCCCAACGAGAGCAGACAGTTGGCATTGAATCCTGCGGCCAGGTCAGAAGGAGTATCGCCAATATTAATCACCCGCTGGGAATCGGTCACCCCTAGTCGGTACATCGCTTTCTGGATCATAAACGGAGCCGGACGGCCCTCGTCCTTGAAGATCTCAGAAGGGGTCAATGAGGCTTGGATGACCGAGTTTGCTGCGCCCAGATAGTCATCGCTTAGCCCCAGGTCCCAACCCAAACGATGCAAAATAATCGTCGTCACTTCTCGATAAAAGCCCGTGGTGAGCGCGATTTTGATCCCCTGCGATTTCAGCCAGGCAAACAGCTCCAAACACCCCTCGGTGGGATGAACGGGCTGATATTTGTAATGGTGCTCTAGAATCTCCCGGAACTGGCTGAAAGAGGCCTCAACTTTTGAGGCATAGTCGGGGTGGGTCTGACCCAGTTGCTCTCGCCACAGCGTCTCAAATACCAGCCGTTTGGGCCAGCCCATCATCGAAACCACTTTTGCTGCTTCAGCCTGGAGCCCAGTGCGACTGGCGGCCTCCAGAAAGCAGCGCTTGACTTCATCTTCGTCCTTGACCGTCGTGCCTGCCATGTCAAAGACAACAAGGTCAACTTTGGGCATTTTTTTGTAAGTGAAATAATACACCTGAGTCGCTTACTGTAACATGATCTAGCTTGATTCTCTGGGTGTTATGCCTTACTGTTTTGTCTTATGGCCGATCGTCGAGATTTCAACATCTTTCTTAAAGAACATTCTTAGCTCCAGCTTCAGTGAATGCTTGCTAGGTTTTCCGGCGTTTTAGAGAATCTTAAAAAAGCATCGTTAATATTCGCTTATTTTTAAGTTAACCTTGCGGTTCTGTTTTTCCTGTAGTATTGGCGCGAACTCACTCAAGCATTGTATGAGATACCCAGACGAAGCAGAGCGCTACCTGGCTCGGCTCAACACCTCCTTGTTCAGACGACGCAGATTCCTGCAATGGTGCGCAGCCTTCGGAGCAGGCACACTCGCTACGCAGCTCGTCGCTTGCAGCCAAACTACAGCGGGTGGTAGCAATTCTGGCGGTGCGACTCCCGGCGCGACCCCTGGAGGTGAACTGCCCGTCACGATTCCCATGGATGAGCTGATTGCCAAGGCCAAAGAAGAAGGACAATTACGGGCCTACGGCATGCCCCCTGACTGGGCTAACTGGCAAGGCTGTTTCGCGATCCTAGAGCAACAGTACGCGGTTAAAAGCACCTACAAGCCAGAAGGTGGCCTGTCCTCAGCCGAGGAAGTTCAGAAGTTCCTAGCCGAGGTCAATCCGCCGGTGGGCGACATCGCTGACGTTGGCATTGTTTACGGCCCAGAGGCCAAAGCCAAGGGCGCAACCGCAGCCTACCAGGTCTCACGCTGGTCCGAAATTCCCAACAATCTGAAAGACACAGACGGCCATTGGGCGTCTAACTACGGCGGCGTGTTGTCCTTCGGCGTGAACCCAGATAAGACGAAGACCGTGCCCAAGAGCTGGAAAGAGCTAATCTCCGGCAATTACCGCAACATGGTTGCGATCAACGGCGATCCGCGCCAATCCAACAGCGCGCTGCTGGCCGTCATTGCGGCGGCCTACAGCAACGGCGGCAGCATCGACGATATCGGCAAAGGCATTGAGGTATTCGCTGAGCTGAAAAAATCAGGCAATTTCACCGCCGCCAAGGCCGATACCGCTGGTCTGTTGTCCGGGGAAGTTGGCATTGCGGTCAAACCGGATTTTCTCAACCTGACCGACCGCGATAATTTCAAAGGCAAGCCCAACATTGAGGTGGTGATCCCCTCCGACGGCGCGGCGGCCACCAACTATGCTCAGATCATCAACCGCCTAGCTCCTCACCCCTACTCTGCTCGTCTGTTCCAGGAGTTCATCTTCTCGGATGAAGGGCAGCTGGAAATGCTCAAGGGTTACGTGCGCCCCACCTTGATCGACAAACTGAGCATTCCGACCGAGCTGAAGGCGAAGTTGCCAGAGCCCGAGCAATACAAAAACGTCATCCCAGCGGTCACCGATACTGCCAAGCTGGACGCCGCCAAGAAGATTGTGGTGGACCAGTGGGGACCCATGGTGTTAGGCCAGTAAGCCGCCACCGCCACCTGCTATGACCCCCACGGCTAAGCCAATCGTGTCGTTTTGGGTGCGCTATCCCTGGGTCGCCACCGCCCTTGGGCTGGTGCCCATGTTTCTGGGCTTGCTCGGTTTTTTGGTCCTGCCTGTGATCCTGATGGTGATCGGGTCGTTCCAGGCCGAGCAAGGGTGGTCCTTGAGCAACTACCTCGCCACTTGGCGCGGCGAGTATCTGCGGGCGTTGTTGACCACCGTGCAGATCTCGCTGTTCACCGCTGTGCTGGGCGGTGTCCTGGGCACGCTGACAGCTATAGTCCTGGCTTGGGGACCGTTCCAAGGCAGTTTTCTACCGACCCTGGCGAGTGTGGCGGCGAACTGGGGCGGTGTGCCCCTAGCGTTTGCAGTGATCGCCACGATAGGCAACGCCGGCTGGATCACCGAGCTCCTGAGCAACTTGGGCTGGGACATCTACGCTCAGGGATTCACGGTCTATAGCAACCTGGGCTTGATTTTGACCTACACCTACTTTCAGTGGCCGCTGATGCTGCTGTTGATGCTGCCCGCCGCCCAGCGTTTTCGAGTCTCCTGGCGCGAGGCGGCGGAGAGTCTGGGTGCGACGCG
Organism: Leptolyngbya sp. SOY_34_metabat_272; assembly: GCA_031399305.1. GTDB lineage: Bacteria > Cyanobacteriota > Cyanobacteriia > FACHB-261 > FACHB-261 > FACHB-261. The sequence goes on along the minus strand of JANNOU010000059.1, from coordinate 5,967 downwards.
CTGGCAGTTTTGGCGCTGGGTGGGTATTCCGATTTTATTGCCCTCAATGATCGGCGGTGCGGCGCTGCTGTTTGCCAATGCCTTTGGCGCTCAGGCGACCGCCTTCGCCCTAGCTGGGGGCGCGCTGAACTTGGTCACAATCAAGATCACTTTTCTGCTCAAAGGCCAGACGGATTTCAATCCGGGCCTGGCCAACGCGCTCTCGGTTGAGATGACCGTGGTTTTGGGACTTGCGGTGGTTGTTTATCAGATCGCCAACCAACGTGCCCGTCGCTGGATGAATTAAGCCTATGACCCTGGTTGCCCCCACTGCTCCCCCTTCCGTGTCCTCGCCTCGGCCCCGCCTCCAATCGGGGCTCTGGTTTTGGCAGCTGGCACTGGTGCTGGGCTTGGTGGCGTATTTGCTGATCCCGATTGTCGGCCTGATCCGCTTCAGTGTGAGATCCGGCGGCGAGCTGACCTTGCAGTTTTACCAAGAAGCGTTTGCTGACCCAGACTTTTATCGCTTTCTGGGCAATTCTCTGTGGGCGGGGCTATGCACAATTTTGCTGACCCTGAGCCTAACAACTTTCACTTTGTACTGGGCTTACCTGCGGGCGCGCTGGCTACTGCCGCTGTTGGAATTAATTTCGCTGCTGCCGTTTGTGGTGCCAGCAGTGACCTTGGGCGTGGCCTTGATTCAGGTGTTCTCGACACCGCCGCTGGCGTTGACGGGGACCCCCCTGTTGCTGGTGGGCGCTTACGCCGTGGTCACCTTGCCCTTTGCCTATCGCGCCGTCGAAAACAGCTTGCAAGGAGCCAATGTGCTGACGCTCACGGAGGCCGCCGAGAGTTTGGGAGCCAGTTGGTGGCGGATCTTTTTGGAGGTAATTCTGCCCTGTGTTTGGCCTGGGGTGATCAGCGGCGGCTTGCTGGTTTTGTCCTATGTGCTGGGCGAATTTACCCTGGCGCTATTTCTGGTGGGCTCGTCTTACCAAACTTTTCCGCTCTACATTAGCCAGCTGTTTTCCTATCAGCCGCAATACTCGATGGTAATGTCGCTGCTTTCTTTCGTGATTACCTGGCTAGTGGCCTGGTTACTAGTGGTGATCACCCGCCGCGTCCCGAATTCCATGCAGTAAGTTGGACCCGAGTGCGATGTCTTACCTCTCGCTCCAAGCCGTTCAAAAGACTTTCGGTCAAACGATTGCGGTCCACCGCCTGAACTTGGCGATCCAGGCCGGGGAATTGGTCTCACTACTGGGGCCTTCTGGTTGTGGCAAAACCACGATCCTGCGCATGATTGCAGGCTTTGAGCGGCCTTCGGAAGGCTCGATTTTTCTGGGCGACACTGACATCTCTCTGCTGCCGACCAACCGGCGCAACATGGGTATGATGTTTCAGTCCTACAGTCTGTTTCCCCACATGACCGCCGCGCAAAATATCGCCTTTGGCCTGCGCGTGCGCAACGTGCCCCAAGCGCAAAAGTTTGAGCGCGTGCAGGAGATGTTAGATCTGGTGGGCCTCAGCGGCATGGGCCAGCGCTTCCCGCACCAGCTCTCGGGTGGGCAGCAGCAACGCGTGGCCCTAGCGCGGGCGCTGGCGATTGCGCCCAAGGTTCTGTTGCTGGACGAACCGCTCTCGGCGCTGGACGCGCAAGTTCGTCTGCAGTTGCGCAACGAGATTCGGCGGATTCAGCAGCAGTTGAGCATTACCACGCTGTTTGTGACCCACGACCAGGAAGAGGCACTCTCGATTTCGGATCGGGTGGTGGTGATGTCGCAGGGACAGATCGACCAGTTGGGCAGCCCCGAGGACATCTACCTGAGACCGCAAACTCCTTTCACCGCCTCATTCATCGGCGCGATGAACCAGATCCCCGGCACCTGGAGGCAGGAGGGCGTGTGGGTCACCGATAGCTTCGAGCCATCTGCCGACCGGCCACAGACGGGTCGCCTCCTGCAAACCCAGACGGCGGAGTGGCCAGAGGGCAGCGCCGTAGTCGTGCTGGTGCGTCCGGAGAGCATGACTGTGCTGGCGCAGGACGACGCGGCGGTGACTCCCGGCTTGAACTTGCTGAGCGGGCTGATCGCAGGCCGGACGTTTCTGGGCTCGGTTTCGCGGCTCTCGGTGCTGGTGGGCGACTACTACCTGAATGCCGATGTGCCGACCAGCCAGCAGGAGCGTTTTGCGCCGGGGCAGGTGGTGCAGCTGAGCTTTCTGCCCGAGCAGTGCCGGGTGCTGCCGGTCGGCGATGAACCACGGCCCGCCGGAGTCCTGACGCAATAGGCAGCCATGGGCAAAGTCATTCTGATTGTGCTCGATGGCCTGCGCTACGATGTCGCCCAGGCGGCGATGGGCTATCTCACCCATCTGCTCGAAACCGCGCAGGTGGCCTTCTACAAAGTCCGGGCTGAGCTACCCAGTTTGTCGCGTCCCTGCTACGAGACGCTGCTGACTGGCACGGCCAGTAGCCGCAGTGGCATTACCGCCAATGATGTGGTGCGTCTGTCCAACCAGGTGAGCTTGTTTCACTTGGCGCAGCGGCAGGGGCTGTGTACCGCTGCTGCGGCCTATCACTGGTTTAGCGAACTCTATAACCGCGCGCCGTTCGACCTGTTCACTGATCGCGAGCAGCACGACACGGCCCGTCCGATTCAACACGGCAAATTTTACTTTGAAGACGCCTATCCAGATTCCCATCTGTTCGCCGATGCCGAGGTGCTGCGGCAGGACTGGAACCCGGATTTGCTGCTAGTTCACCCGATGGGCATCGACCACGCCGGTCACAGCTTTGGCTCCGACTCCAAGCAGTATCGCGGTCGGGCCACTGGCATGGATAGTCTGCTGGGTCGGTTTGTGCCCCACTGGCGAGCGGCGGGCTATCAGATTCTGATCACCGCCGACCACGGCATGAACGCGGATGGACAGCACGGGGGCACCACAGCCGAGGTCCGGGAGGTGCCGCTCTACGCGCTGAGCGAGGACTTTGAGCCAGGCACCTACGCCAAGCCGCTGTCGCAGCTCGCGATTGCCCCTTTGGTCTGCTCCCTGCTGTCGCTGCCGCCCAGTGAGGCGATGGGCGCGGTTGCCATACCGGGTTATCAGCGCTCACCGTTGGCAGGTGTGCATCAGCCGCTCGAAGTGGGCGAAGTCCGGCGTGGCTGAGCCCACGACCTTGGCCCGATCATCCCAGCGCCGCAGTTGCACGGCGTCAGACGCATAGGGTTGGCCGATAAACGCGATGGCTTGCGCAGCCGTAAACACGCCGCCCTGCTGGGCCAGGCTGCGCTGGGAGGCGGCAGACAAGGCCGCCCAGTAGCCAGGTTCGACCGCGCAGAGATAGCGTTTGGCCAGCACATGCAGGCGGATCGGTTCGGTCACCGCCGCGCCGAACCGGCCCCGCAACAGAGGCAGCGCCTGCTCCTCGTGCCCGCCCGGCCTGGCCTGAACCAGATGGCCGACGTCGTGGAGCAGGCAGGCGGTGATTAGCTCAGGCTCGGCAGCGGCGGCTTCGGCCAGGGCGGCAGATTGCAGGGCGTGCGCTAGCTGGCTGAGGGCCTCGCCACCGTACAAGGTGCTGCCGCGCTGGGCGAACAGGCGGCTGATTTCTGCCAGGCTCAGGGGTCGGTTCAGCCATTCGGCCTCGCTCACTGACCCGCCTGGGGTGGGGGTTCGGCGGCGGGCTCAACGGCATCGTCGCCTGGCTCCAGGGGCGCAGTCTGGATCTGGGGAGCGGCCTGGACCGGCACCGGATCCGCCGGCGGCACGGTGATCGCGGGTGCAGAGGGCTGGCTTTGGGCCGGGGCGGCGGGCGGGGCGGTCGCAGCAGGGCGAGTTGGGGTTGCCTTCAGCGCAGGGGTCGGCGTTGGTTGCGCCGCTGAGGGTTGGCTCGGGTCGGGCTCGGGTGCGGGTTCCTCTGAGGCAGGCAGCTCGTCGCCAGGGGCGGCCTCCGGTACTGGCGCGGTTTCTGGCGGGTAGGCTTCTGGTCTTGGCGGCAACGGTTCAGTGCTGCTGCTTGCAGGCGTTTCAGCGCTGGGCGACGACGGGCTCAGGGGCAGCGAAGGCCGTGGCGACTCGCGCTCCACCGGGCGGTTGAGCAAGACCGCCACGATCGCCACGATCACAGCAGAGAACAGTGCCGCCAGACTCGCCAGCAGCCAGAAGTTACCTGAGCCTGCCCGGCGCGACCTAGCGCCCGAGGCCGCAACACTTGCCGGGCGATGTGCCTGCCGCGCGGGCAAACGAGGTGGATGCTGAGGAGCCACCGCGACCGTCGCCACGCGGGTGAATGAGCTGGAGCCAGCCGTGCCAGTGGCAGCAGCCAGGTCTTCGGCGTTGGGCAATAGGGCCAACCAGGCGACCACGCTGGCGGGCCGATGCTGAGCCTCCACTGCCAGGCCGCGCAGGACCGCCTGGTTGGTCGCCGCGCTCAAGCCGGGTTGCAAATCGCCGGGGGTGGGCAGGGGCTGGTGGTTGCGCAAGACCGCCGCGACCGGAACCTGGGCCGTGAGCAGGGTGTAAAGGGTAGCGGCTAGGCCATAGACGTCTGTGGCAGGGGTGCGCTTGGCCTGGGGCAGGTACTGCTCCAGCGGGGCGTAGCCATCGGAGAGCATGCTGGTGTGGTTCTGGGTCACGCCCGGCGTGAACTCGCGCGAGATGCCGAAGTCGATCAGCACGACTTCTTGGGTGCCCTGGCGCAGCAGGATGTTCTGGGGCTTGACATCGCGGTGTAGCAAGCCGTTCTGGTGCACTACCTTCAGCGCCGCGCCAATCTGTCGGATGTAGTGAATCGCCAGCGCCTCACTCAGGGGCGGCTGCGACAATACCAACGCCTCCAGGGTCTGGCCGGGGATATAGTCCATGACCATGTAGGGCAGCCCTTCTTCCTGGAAGAAGTCGCTGACCCGGACGATGTTGGCGTGGGTACACAGGGCCAGACGTTTGGCCTCATCCTGAAAGCCGCGCGCAAATTTGACGAAGTCCGAGTGCTGACGCAGAAACTCGTTGAGCGTCTTGATCACCACCACCTGGTTCAAGTAGCGGTGCGTGGCTTTAAAGGTGACGCCGAAGCCGCCTCGTCCCAGCTCCTGATCCAGGCTGTACTTACCACCCTGTAAGGTTCTGCCGATTAATGTGCTCATGGCTCCAGAACATTGCAGCCAGGCAATCTGCAATCTTCAGCTCACTTTAGCGCACTGATTTGACCAGGACTACCAGGGATTGGGGGTTGTCAGCCTGGTTTTGGTCCCCCGCCAGCTGTGGTGGCTTTGGCCACAGTTGCGGAGCCTCGTCCCACCCGTGGCGGCAGTGGTCCCACCCTCGCGAAAACTCGTTTCACAGGCCGACATCGGTCATTCCACAGCTGCGAAAACTTGTCCCACCCGTCTGCACCGTTCATTCCACCCTCGCGAAAACTCATCCCACCGGTCTGCACCACTCGTCCCACAGCCGCAAAAACTCATCCCACCAGTCTGCACCGTTCGTCCCACAGCCGCGAAAACTCGTCCCACGCTTCAGCAAATGGCTCCCATCCGCGTGCAGAAGCATCCCACTGCGGTAACCCCATGGGCTCAAGCTGAGGTCGAGGGCAACCAAATTCCTGCCCCCCCCCGGACTCGGGGGGTTGGGGGGGCCGCTTCTAGCAAACTCAGTCAAGCGTCAGTTGAGCGGCAGCCCAACTTTGCCCACTTCCAACCGCACCACTGCCGCTGGTAACACGCCCGTGGGCGGCGGCGAGAACATGCCGCCATTGGTCACCGCATAGAGGCCCGTCCGATCGCTGGCGACGCGGCCAAAGGCAATCGCCGTACTGCCGGTCAGGCCCTGTTGCGCTTGCGCAATCGTGGTGATTGACGATTTTGCCTTTGATGTCGAGGGCAATCTCTACGGGGCGACCCATGTGTTCAACAGCGTGGTGCGAGTCGCGCCCGATGGCAGCATCACCACGATTGCGCAAGCGCAACAGGGCCTGACCGGCAGTACGGC
>JANNOU010000032.1:0-24179 GCA_031399305.1 Leptolyngbya sp. SOY_34_metabat_272 | reverse complement strand
CCACCAGCCCTGCCGTACTGGTGCCCGTAGGCGGCGTGAAGATGACCTACTTGATCATGCCGGTACAGATCCGAAGTGCGTAGGTCAGGTGTTTCCTCCGATTCCTGAAGCACACGGTTGGTATCCAAGTTTCAGAACCGTGTACCCTATTAAAAGATAGGGCGACATCCTTTAATAGGCTCCGGCTTTATCAAAGGATCTTTTCATCAGGAACGGGAGACTATGGAGCGGGGGCCTCAGGGGTATTATGTTCGCTACACGACTGCTTCAGAAGCGTTCCTGGCTTTTGTGCCCCATCCTTTGCCTCCAGATCCACCGCTGCGCTTGGATTCTGAGCTATACGACCTAATCGAGCGGGCTAACCGTGCCCTCGGTCGTCTGGACGGTATCACTACTCTCCTGCCTGATCCGTCCTTGTTCCTCTATTTGTATGTTCGGAAGGAGGCGCTACTCTCCTCTCAGATTGAGGGGACTCAATCCTCCTTCTCTGATCTTCTGTTGTACGAGAACGAGGAAGTCCCAGGGGTTCCTGTGGATGACGTGCAGGAGGTGTCAAGTTACGTTGCTGCTCTCAACCACGGTCTCGCCCGCTTGAGGGCAGGTTTCCCACTTTGCCTGCGTCTGATCTGTGAAATCCATCAGATTCTGTTGATGAAGGGACGAGGCAGTGAACAAACGCCTGGAGAGTTTAGACGTACTCAAAATTGGATTGGGGGTACGCGACCTGGAAATGCCACTTTCGTCCCTCCTCCTCCAGAAGAGGTCTTGTCCTGCATGGGAGCTTTAGAAGGCTTAATGCACGGCAAGCCAGAGCGGGTCCCAGTTCTGATCAAAGCTGCATTGACTCATGTTCAATTTGAAACTATCCATCCGTTCCTGGATGGCAACGGTCGCCTCGGGCGGCTGCTGATCACCTTCCTGCTCTGTGCTGAAAATGCGCTTTCTGAACCCCTGCTCTATCTCAGTCTATATTTCAAAACTCATCGTCAGCTTTACTATGAGCTACTGCAACAGGTTCGTGTCAAGGGAGATTGGGAAGCGTGGTTACGTTTCTTTTTAGAAGGGGTTGCCATAACCGCTGAACAGGCGAGCAGTACCGCACGCCGTATCTTGACCCTTTTTGAGCAGGATAGACAACGCATCGAAAACATCGGTCGAGCGGCTGGCTCAGCGCTGCGCGTCCATCAGTTCATGCGTAAGAGTCCTGTTTTTAGTATTAATCGCGCTGCCGATAAATTAGGTCTTAGCTGGCCTACAGTCGCATCATCCTTGAAACACTTAGAGAGGCTCGGAATCGTTCAGGAATTGACAGGTCGTCGCAGAGACCGAACTTTTGTATATAGAGAGTATCTTGATATTCTTAATGAAGGTACAAATCCAGACATAAATACCTTCTAAATTCTAGATTTCATGGCCTCAACAGAGCCCCAATCAGGTTTTGTTGCTGTCCAAAGCTGCGGTTTCCAAGCTCAGAACCCGGCCTTTCAAGCTCCAAGCCCCAGCCCCCGAGCCCTCTGCTTCAACTCCCGAGCCCTTTGGGCAGCTGTCCAAGCATTCTGCTCGGCCTTGCAAGCTTGGAACTCTGGCCCCCAAGCTCCGAACCCCATTTTCCGAGTTTCCCACCTCAAGCCCCAAGCCTCGCGCTTCATCCTCCGAGCTGCGAACCGCAATGACTAAGCTCCAAGCCGAATGGCCCTGCCAAGCGAGTCACTCACCCCTTGCGCAGGGGGTCTGGGGGAGGCGCTTCGTCCCCCAGTGGGGGGCTTGGGGGGCAAACGCCCCCCATTTCCGGGTTCTCTCTAGCACCTACGAGCCTCAGTCTGCGACTTCCAAGCCCCTCCAAGCGTCAGTAAACAGAAGCCAGCACCTTATCGGCAGCAGCCCGAAAGGCAGTAGCCGCCCCAGCACTCATATCGCGGGGCGCACAGATGCGATTCCTGACATAGGCAAGGCTGATCGCTCCCACCGCCGCTAGGAAAGAAGCATCAGCGCTGCTGTTCTGCCCACCGACCCTGCCACCCGGTAGGGGTGCACTGTTGCCCTGGATCAGATACTCCGCCAGCCCTCTGAGCTGAAGATCGACAGCTGCTTTGACCGCCGAGACATCCCCCTCCACCGCCAACGCTTGAACTCCAGAGTTTTTCAAGATGTCGCCGATCGCAGCCTCATGGTTGTCGCTTAGCCGGGCAGCGGCCTCCATGCGGTATTCCAGCGCTTCGCTGTCTGCTGTAGGCAGCGGTAAGGGGCTGCCTGAAGGCTCCAAGCCATAGCGTCGGCGCACTAATAAATTGTTAGTGGTGTCGTCTGAGCGCACCCGGTGATAGGCAGGACGTTGGTTAATCGCCTCAAACCAGGCGTTGAGGCGAGGCAAGCGCGCATTACCCTTGAGCGGGTAGCCCCGGAACACCGGCAGATTGGCCGCCAAGCGGTCTAGGTGAGGGCTGTAAACGATATCGACCAAGCTGAACTCAGACCCAAAATAGGGACCTGGATATCGAGCCAACGCTTGCTCCAGCTCGTCTAATCTCGCCTCGATCGTCGAGCGCAAGGTTTGAAGCTCCTGGGCATCAACAGTATCTGCTCTGAGGAACTTGTAAGCAGCACCCGCCAAACCCTTGGTCTCAGCCTCCTCAATCAACTGCCTAGCAACGGCATTTTCCTCGGGATCGGTTGGCAGCAGCGGCGGATCGGGAAATTGCGCTTCAAGGGCGAGCAGAATATCTTTAGACTCGTAGATTAACTGCCCCTCCAGCTTGACCGCAGGCACCAGAGCAGTAGGCACCAGATCGGTATACCACTTGGGTTTATTGCTGAGATCAATAAACTCTGCTGTAAACGGGATCTGCTTTTCTTCCAAAGCGAACCAAACCCGCTCACAGAAAGGACACCAGGAGTTGGTATCGCGGTAGAGCAGCACTGGCGGCGTTGCATCTTTGGCCAGTTTGCGCAGGCTGCTAGAGATAGGAGCTGTAGAAGGAGACTGGCCCGGTCGGCGCACCCGTTCAGCATCGGTGTGCTGTTGGGCGGTCTGAAACAGGGTTTCCCAATCGGATACTGTGCCCTGGCTCGGCATTTTGCACCTCTTTTATGTCAGCCAATTCAATAGGCGAGCGGAGAGGAAACGCTTCTGATCCATCGCATTCTCTCTCCCGCACATCAGAGCTACGAGCGTACAAGATGCCAACTACTGAAGCAAGTCAGCAGCGATACGAAAAACTCAGATTGGGCCTCCAGTTCCAAGCTTTGAACAGCACTCACCGAGTTCTGGACAGCTCAGCCTCGCACAATTGTCAGACCCGCCGCCCGATAAGGAGCCAGCACCGCCTCGGGCACCGTCTGCTCAGTCACCAGATGGGTCAACTCACTGAGCGCCCCCACGATATAGGGGGCTGCTGTACCCAGCTTCTCAGCCGAGACCAGCGCCACAACCTCCGCCGCGCTGGCAATCATCGCCCGCTTGATGTGAGCCTCCTCCAGATTGGGTCCGCTGAGGCCCAGCTCAGGATGCACACTGCACACACCCAGCAGGCACAAGTCCGCCCGGACCAAGCGCAGCGCCTCCACCACCGACGCCCCAACCGTCACCATCGAGTGCTTATCCAGCCGCCCGCCAAGCACAATCACCTCAACCTGCGGGTGTTCAGCCAGCGCCACAGCAATCGGCGGGCAGTGCGTGATCACCGTTGCCTGCAGAGCCCTGGGCAGCTGCTGCGCGACCTGCAGCGTCGTCGTGCCGCCATCGAGTAACACCACCTGGCCAGAACGGATCAGCCCCGCTGCCGCCCGCGCGATCGCCTCCTTGGCCTGGGGAGCCTGCTGCTGCCGAGCGGCGTAATTGGCAGTCGGTAAGCCTGGCAGCGCGCCGCCATGAACCCGCTGCAGCAACCCCGCCTCTGCTAGATCGCGCAGGTCGCGGCGGATCGTGTCCTCCGAAACGCTCAGCGCTGTGCTCAGTTCCGACGAAAGCACCTTGCCATCCCGCTTCAGCATGGCCAGGATAAACTGCCGCCGCTCCGCCGTGAACATACCTTTGGGTTCCTGAGACTGCATGTTTGCTCTTGAAAATGCGGATTTGTGAGTGTAATATCCGTTTTATGCATTTTACTGCTTGTTTATGCCTGGTTTAAGACAGCCCAGTTCGATTTCCGGGGAGCCGCCGGGGGCCAACGAAGCCACGCCCAGCCGATTCCGCCTCGCAGTCATCGACCTCGACGACACCCTACTTGGCCCCGACAAGCAGATCAGTGCCGCCAACGCCGAGGCCGTACACAGCTTGCAGGCTCGGGGATTGCGCGTGATCCTGGCCTCAGGGCGCAGGCACGAGAACATGCTGCGCTTCCACCGAGCGCTGGGCCTGAGCGGCCCGCTGGTCTCCTGTGGTGGCGCACTGACCCAAGAAGCGGAAACCGGCGAAATCCTGCACGAACAGCGGCTGCCCGCCGAGCTGGCCACCAAGCTGGTGGCGGAAGGACGCACCTGCGGCTTGAGCGTGATTTACTACCACCCCGAACGGGTGTACGTGCAGGAGCAGACGCCTTGGACCGACCTCTACCAACACCGCGCGGGTGAGGCCCCGACCGTGCATGATCTGAGCCAGCTAGCGGGGGCGATGCCGCTAAAGCTGATCTGGTGCGGGCCTCCCGAGCAGATTGCAGCCCTGCTGCAACCCCTGCAAGCGCTCTACCAAGGGCGGCTGGAAGTGCTCACCACAGACCCAGAGTATCTGGAGTTCACGGCAGCGGGCATCAACAAAGCTGTGGGCCTGAGCGCGGTGGTTCAGCGCTACGGCATCGAGCCCGCCCAGGTCTTGGCCTTCGGCGACGGCAACAACGACGTGGCGATGTTGCAGTGGGCCGGGCTGGGGGTGGCGATGAGCCATGCGCGCCCCAGTGCCAAGGCAGCGGCCCAGTGGGTTGCGCCAGCGGGTGACGCGGAAACCAGCTTCGCCCGTGCCGTCGCCTCTGTGTTTAATTCCCACCTGGCGCAGTAAGCGTCCTGTTCTGTTCTCTAGTGGGTCGGAGGTAGGGCATGTCGTCCTCAAGCTCGCAGTCAACAGCACCCGCGTGGATTGGTGTGGGGTTGGCGTTCTACAGCTTTGTCGCCATTGGAATCGCTGAAGGCGGGCTGGGCGTCCTGCTGCCGTCGATCCTGGCGACTTATCAGCTGACGCCCGCCACGGTCACCCTCCTGTTTGTGAGCCAGGTCAGTGGCTACATTGTGGCGGCGCTAACCAGTAGTTTGCTGAGCAGTCGCTTGGGGTTGGCTCGGATGCTGTTGTTCGCTTCTGCGGCCCTGACGGGTGCGTTGGTCATCTATGCCCTCACCTCCAACTGGTCGGTGATGGTGGCGGCTGGAACGCTTCTGGGTTTGGGTGTCGGTTTGATCGATGCGGGCATCAACACTTACATCGCCAGTGATCAGCGCAACGCCAACCTGATGGGCACCCTGCACGCCTTCTACGGCATTGGCGCGCTGCTCGGCCCGGCGGTAGCTACGACGCTCTTGGCCCTGGGGCTAGGCTGGCAGCTGGTTTATCTAGTGTTTGCGGCGGTGGTCGGGCTCACGGTTGTTGGCATGCTCTGGGCCGTCTGGTCGAGCTACTCGCCAATGACCCGGAAACTGGCCGCGTCCGGCAGCGAGGCTGGCACGAATCTGCGTCTGGCGTTGAGGACACCGACCGTGTTGGTGACGGGTCTGCTGTTGCTGATCTACGTGGGCACAGAGGCAGCCCTGGGCAACTGGGTCTACAGTGTCGAGACCCTCAGCCGAGGCACGCCTGCCTGGGTGGCGGGGTACAGCGTAAGTGCATATTGGCTGGGCCTGACCTTGGGCCGCTTGAGCCTGGGGCCGGTGGTCACCCGCCTGGGCGCAGTGCGCACCATTGACCTCTCGTTGGGGCTGCTGATCGCAGGGCTAGTGGCTTGGTGGCTGCTACCTAGCCCGTTTCAGCTGCTGAGCCTACCACTGCTTGGCCTAGCCCTAGCGGCAATTTTCCCGGCCACGATTTGGTTGATGCCGCAGCGCGTGTCAGCTGCGATTGTGCCTGCGGCGATAGGCTTTGCGACCAGCGCCGCCAGCTTAGGTGCTGCGACGATCCCAACCGCGGCGGGCGGGCTGGCGGAGCGCTTCGGCTTAGCGGTCATCCCGGTGCTGATGCTGCCGATGGCTCTCTTGCTCGGGGTGCTCCACCGCTGGCTGGTGCAGCATGCGCTCAAACCAGTCACCCGACTCTGATCGACGAGTCAGAAGATTTGGCTCTGCTGCCGGTGGCTCGGGTTAGGCAGACGCAGAATCTAGATCCGCCAAGCAAAAGATGCTAACAGTAAAGACGGCGATGGGGCTCGCCGCAACCGCCGCAGTTCAAAGGGCTGATAGCTCCTACCTTGCCTGATTGATGTCCGGAGGGTAGGAGCGTTGGGTTTTAGTAAGTTTGTCCAGGTTTTGACCGCTGCGCTGACCTTGATGCCTGAATTCTGGCGAGATCCTGCGGTTCGTCATGCGCTCGCCGTCAGCCTGGGGGCAGTGGGTGGGGCGCTCAGTCGTTACTACCTGAGTCTGTGGTTTGCGCGCCACTTTGGGGTGGCGTTTCCCTATGGCACCTTGTTGATCAACCTCAGCGGCTGTTTTTGTCTCGGCTTCTTGTTCGGACTGACTCTGGGTCGAGCCACTGGGATTGCACCGGAAGTTCAGCTGCTCGTGGCCGTTGGCTTTCTGGGCTCTTACACCACTTTCTCCACCTACGCGCTCGACACAGCGAACCTTCTAAGGACCGGCACTTGGCGAGCGTCGCTGTTTTACTGGGCGGGCAGCGCGGTGCTGGGCGTCCTCAGTCTGGAGCTTGGTCGCTTGCTAGCAGGCTGGTTGCCCAAGTGACGATTGCCACTCTAGGCGGATGCGCTAGGTCTGTCTTCTTGAAACGATGTCTAGAGACGAATTTGTCGGGTGGCTAAGCTTAGAAGCCTGGTTCAGGGAACGTGATGGAAAAATCGTCATGACACAGCGCGATTCAGCTGCCGAGCAGGTTAAAAGCTCTGCCTCAAAGGTGATTGATCACCCTTGGGTGGAGCGACTGATGCGATTTGGTTTTGCGGCTAAGGGGGTGGTCTATGCCCTAGTCGGACTGTTAGCGGCGCAGGCGGCGCTGGGAGTGGGGGGGCAGACCACCGATACGGGTGGTGCGCTCCAGACAATCGTGACTCAGCCATTCGGCAAGATCTTGCTCAGCCTGGTTGCGGTGGGCTTGATTGGCTATGTGCTCTGGCGGCTGGTTGAAGCCGTGATGGACCCTGAGCACAAAGGAACCGATGCGCAGGGGATTGTTCAACGATTAGGCTATGCGTTCAACGGGCTAGCTTACGCTGGTTTGGCTGTGAGCGCGGCTCAGCTAGTGCTGGGTTCGGGCAAAAGGAGCAGTAGTGATGCCACCACCCAAGACTGGACGGCACGCTTGCTGGCCCAGCCGTTTGGTCAGTGGCTGGTCGTGTTGGGCGGGATGTTGGTCATTGGTCTGGGTTTTTATCAGTTTTATGAGGCTTACAAAGCTAAATTCAAACGCAAACTCCGATTAGACCAAATGAGTGACTCGGAGCAAACCTGGGCGGTGCGCCTGGGCAGATTGGGGCTGGCGGCTCGGGGCGTCACGTTCGCAATTATTGGCGGCTTCTTGATCCAAGCCGCACGCCAATCGGATCCCAGCCAGGCTCGGGGACTGGGGGGGGCTTTACAAGCTCTGGCTCAACAGCCTTTTGGCCCCTGGCTGCTGGCAGTGGTGGCGCTTGGCCTGGTGGCTTATGGGCTCTACACACTAGTTCAGGCCCGGTATCTTCGGATTTCTACCACTTGATGGGTTGCCCCTGGGGCTGCTGCGGGAGGACGGGCGGTGTGTCACGATTTTCCTAGAGAAAATTTGTGTCACTGGGGAGAGCGTCAGGGTTATGAAGACGATGAAAGCGCAGGTGTTCCGGGGCGTCGATCAGCTGAGCTATGAGGATGTCCCGGTCCCAGAGATTGCGGCGGATGAGGTTTTGGTTCAGGTGCGGGTGGTCGGCCTATGCCAGAGCGACATCAAAAAAATTAAGTATCCTCTGCTCGATCCGCCTCGCATTTTTGGGCACGAAACTGCTGGCACGATTGCGGCTGTGGGCGGCGAGGTTCAGGCTTGGCAGCCCGGCGACCGGGTGGTGGTACTCCACCATATTCCCTGCATGCATTGCGCCTATTGTCTGCACGAAAACTTTTCGATGTGCGAGGTCTACAAGCAGATCACGACCACGGCTGGCTTTGTCCCCAGTGGCGGTGGCTTCGCGGAATATGTCAAAGTTCCCGGTCACATTGTGCGTCATGGGGGCCTGCTCAAAATTCCAGAGGGCGTGAGTTTTGAGCAGGCTAGTTTTGTCGAGCCCACCAATTGCTGTCTGAAGGCCATTCAAAAAGTGGCCGTCGCGCCCGGACAGGTGGTGCTAGTGACGGGGGCGGGGCCGATTGGCCTGATGTTGATCATGTTGGTTCGGCTGTTTGGGGGGCGGGCCTTGGCGACTGACTTGCTGCCCAGCCGGATTGAGAAGGCGCTCCAGGTGGGCGCGGAGGCGGCGTTCGACGCCCGCGATCCTGAGTTGGCGTCTAAGATTCAGTCGCTCACGGGTGGGCTAGGGGCCGATATTAGTTTGCTGGCGGTGCCCAGTGTTAAAGCCTTTGCGCAAGCCCTGGACTGTACGCGTCGGGGCGGCAAGATTTTGTTTTTCGCTGAGTTTGCGGATGAGGTTGAGATCGCTCTCAATCCCAATCTGCTCTATCGGCGCGAAATCGATTTGATGGGCAGCTATAGTTCGTCCTATAAGCTACAACCGCTGGCGGCGGAGCTAGTCTTCAACCGTCGCCTGGATGTAGACACGCTGATCAGTGATGCCTATCCGCTGCGCGATCTGGCAGCGGCAGTGGAAAAAGCGCTCCAGCCAGACCCGCAGACTTACAAAATTTTGCTGTATCCCTGACGCTACCCTGCGCCGAGGCAAAGGTTGTATAACGCGGTAAAGTACAGAGTGTCCCAACTGACTTTGAAGTCAGAAGAAGAGGATCGCGCACGACACATGGGAAAAGGCAGATTAGAAGCATTCAGCGACGGTGTAATCGCCATCATCATTACGATTATGGTGCTGGAAATGAAGGTGCCGCATGAAGCCAATTTAGCCGCGCTGCGTCCGCTGATTCCGATCTTTCTGAGCTATGTTTTGAGCTTTGTGAATCTCGGTATCTACTGGAACAACCACCATCACCTGCTCCAGGCGGTCCGGTACGTGAATGGTCGCGTCCTTTGGGCGAACCTGCATTTGCTGTTCTGGTTGTCGCTCGTGCCCTTTGCCACCGGCTGGATGGGCGAGAACGACTTCGCCACGTTGCCAGTTGCAGTGTATGGCCTGGTGCTATGGTTCGCTGGGCTTGCTTACTCCATCCTGACCTCTGCCCTGGTTGCTCACCACGGTAGGGATTCCACACTGGCGATCGCAGTGGGTCGAGACTTCAAGGGCAAGGCCTCGCTAGTGTTCTATGCGTTGGCAGTTCCACTGGCCTTTGTGAACGCATGGGTTGCCTGTGCCCTGTACGTTCTGGTGGCGGTCATGTGGTTCATTCCTGACCGTCGGATTGAGCGAACTCTAACCCCATGAACAGGGTGGTCGCCGCTGCGATCTTGCACCTAGCCTAGCGAAGCCTGATCAGAACTCGAGCCGGGAAGCGTTTTGTGCCAGCGCCCGAGCGCAGAACTCGAGCCGTTGAGCTTTTGGCTCGGTGCCTCGGGCTCAGAGCTGAAGCAGTCGAGCCCGCAGCCCCGCTGGTTGGGCTTGGGGCTGCACGAGCCGGGTCTTTGGCACCAGTGCCCGAGCGCAGAACTCGAGCCGCCCAGCCCAGAAGTCCAAGGGTCGAGCTTTGAGCTTCAGCACAAAGCCAAAATTAGCCCCCCGCAGTCGGGGGGCCAAAGTATCGCAGAGACTTTACGGTCTGGCCGGAGCCGTCAAGGCTGCACGCATCGCCTGATAAATGTGGCTTTGATCGACCAGGCCAGGAATGCCCGGCACATCAGCACCGTAGGCTTTGTAGCCCTTGCCCACATAGTCAGCCAGCCTGAACGCTCCGCCCTGGTAGTAGACCGGAACCGGACGGTTGCTGTGGCTGCCCCAGCCATACTTGATGCTCGGATCTGAGCCCCAGAAATGCCCCGCCCCAGCCGGTTTGTTCTCCTGGAAGGTCAGTGCCTCAGGCCCCTTGGCTTTCAGCAAGTCGGGCAGGTTGTCGTTGAGCGTGAGGTAGTGGTCGTGGTCCGCAGAGACCACCAACACATTCTTGCGCCAGCCGCCGTGCGTGTCGATCCAGCTAATCGTCGCTTGAACAGCCGCGTCGAACTCGTTCATCGTGCCGATCAGGTTGTCCAGGCTGTTGTCATGGCAGGCCCAATCGATGTCGCCGCCTTCCACCATCAGCCAGAAGCCATCCTTGTCCTTACCCAACACATCCAGAGCAGCCTGAGTCAGATCGACTAGGCGGGGATTCTCATTGCGCTCCTTGGCAATAAACTGAGCCACGGTTTCGCCTGGGGCAAGCGGGCGCGTCTGATCCGGTGTGGGCACCTGGTTATTCGGAACCGCCGTGGTCTGCAGAGAGAAGTTGTCGAGGCCGGTCGAGCTGTAATCGCCATTCGCCGAAGCCGTTGGCAGATTGCCGTTCTGCCCGCGGGCACCGTACAAGCCAAACAGCTTGCCGCCTTTCTCGGGGTCGATGGTCTTGGCGGTAGTCGCTAGCTTTCGCGCAGCGTTGGGCCCGCGCTCTAGGAACGTGTAGCCGTAGCGATTGCTGGTGGGCTTGGTGCTCAACTCGTCGTAGGTCGACTTCTTGATGTAGACGTAGTTGTAAATCGGCCCAGCATTGGTCCGGTTCTCGAAATCGAGCGGGTGCCCGCCGCCCAGCAAGACCTCGGGCAGGAACGTGTCGCCATCTTCGTCCTGACGCAGCGCTTCTTGCAGGATGTTGTCTAGAGCCGGAAAGTCATTGTCGTACTTCGACCGTCGATTGACCGTCGAGGTGGCGGCACCGGGAGTGGCGTGCGTAATTGGCACCGAAGTCACTAGACCCGCCGACTTGCCCAGATCCTTGGCCGTCTGCAGGATGGTCTTCAGATCTTTTTCATAGAGATCAACCGCCATCGCGTTGTTGTAGCTCTTGACCCCGGTGTAGAGGGTGGTGGCTGTGTTGGCCGAGTCCGGAACGCTGTACTTGATGTACTCCTTGTCGTAGCCCCCAGCGGCAGACAAGGCTGGGCTGATCGGCGTCCAGGGATTCGGCCCGCCTCGCTTGGGCTCGTAGCCCACCAAATTGCCTAAGCCTGACCCCGTCGCGCCACCATCCGAAGCGGTGCCCGGATTGAAAGGCAGGGGCTTGAACGAGAAACCGGGGCGGAGTGGGCTAGCCGCCGTCGCGGGGTTGGAATTATCCAGAGCCGAGTTGCCGGTCGAGAACCTGCCATCCGCTCCCTGAACCGTGGTGCCGTAGGTCGTAGCTAGGGAGTAGCCCGCCAAATTTTGGAAGCTGAGCCCCCGGCCTTTGCCACGCTTATAAAGGGGGGCACCCTTGGCAAGCGCCGCCGCTCGGGCCATTTCCCAACCCATGCCGTCCCCAATCATCAGAATCACGTTCACGCCATTGCCCGCTGCCGCCGCAGGCAAAGTCGTCACGGGTCCGCACACAAACCAGATCGTGCAAAGCAAGCTGGCCATCAGCGTCGAAAGCCAACGCAAATGCTGTCTAAACCGTGAGATCATCAGGTCAACCCTTAAGGTATTTCAGGTAGTGCAAGTGAAGCGTTACTGATAGAAATTGGGTTCGAGGTGGGAGGCCGCCATCGCCTCAAACTCGGGATTCCTAGACGAAATCACAGAGCGTGGTTGGGGATTGGCCTCAAGCATCGCAGCGTAACCAATATCCTGGGTTGCCGTTGCCGGTTGCCACACAGATGGAAGTGCAATCGCGCATAGAACAGCACACAGCAAACCAGCCATAAACCAGGCCAGCCGCCGTAGAGATTTGCGAACAGTAGAAGTCATGGGAGATCCTCCTGAGAGGTTCGGGTTACTAGGTTCGGGTTAACTGAGTTCAACAGGAAACTTTCGACGCCCCAATTGCTAGTAGAAATTGGGCTCGCTATTGGTGTAGCGGTTGTAGGTTGCTGACTGAGGGGCAAATTGAGAAGGCTGGGGTTGGGTGGTTCGAGTGGCTTGGGGATTCACCGGCCGGTACGGTCGCGCAGACCCCGAAGCCCGTGCCAATTGAGGGTTCACAGAACCGTAGCCGAGAAATGCCACAGAGCTGCGGAAGTAAGTCGCCCAACGGGGAAGATTGGGCTCCCGCTGCCAATCGGCTCGCGACACGCTGGAGAAGAGGAAAGGCACCTCCTGCCCGCTGCGCTCCGCCGAAATTTGCACAGACACATCACTCACACGGAGATCGGTGGCAAAGCTCTGTTCGATGAAACTCCTAGCCAGAGATTCTGCCTGCGTCAGCAGAGACTCAATGGTTTGCTCAGGCTGGACATTCAGCGTGATCTCGAGTTGGCGGGTTTGCGCCCAGGCAGGCAATACGCCCGCCCCCCAACTCAGTCCAATCAACCAGGTCCCCAGAAGGGCTCGATAACCGTTGTCCATGCGTTCGCCCTCTGAGATCCGCAAGAGCAGGCTGGCCTGAGGCTCAAGAGAGCATTTGACGCCGCTTCAACACCAAGGCGGTGCTGGCAGCTGCCAGAATTGCCAGCAATGTGCCCGGCTCAGGAACTTTGCTGGCTTGGGCATTGATCTGAGCCGAGCCAACCTTCACCCCGTTAATTGGGGCCGGTGCACCAGCCGCCACCAGCGCGTCACTGAACTGCTCAGAAACCAGCAAATCGACCTTGGAGACTGTCAATTCGCCATCCTCTAAACTCAGATCACCTACTGCCAAATCGAACAGACGCAAGCCAGTAGAAAATTCATCCCGTAGGAAGAACCCATCCTCAAAGCCAATCGAAAAATCGCCGACTTGCAGAGGCGAAGACTGTGCCAGACTGGGAGCAACCTCAAACAAAACACTGCCAGAGTGTTCGATCGTGCCAGCCAGCGGCGCAAAGGCTCCAGTTACACTGTCGAAACTGAAAGTGAAGCTAGTCCCCAAAATATCGGGATCTGTGCTACGGGGCAGGATGTCAAAACCGACTGCGAACCCTGGTGCTGGCGTGCCAACTTCTTGTGCACCCGTCAAAGTCAGACCCACAGAACTCAACAGAGCAGTGTCCAAATTGACACTGGTGATTCCGGAATCAAGCTGATAGGTTAAGGCTGCCGCCTGAGCAGACAGTGGTGCAGACACGGCGACAAAAGCCGTCAGCCCTAACAGAGCCGAGATAGGAGCGATGCGCATGATGAATAGGGCTTAACTAGTGAATAAATGAAAGAATGAACAGATGAAGATCTGGTCACACCTTCAGGGATCAAGCATCAGGATGCTAACACTTGTGTTCAATATCTTCTTGTGCTCTTGCAAACATGGAGATCAAGTTTCCACTGAATAAAGGATGCAGTGGAATCGCAGCGAGTGGCGGCGGTGCAGTCAACTGCAAAATGGCTTCCTGCAGGCCAAACTTCTGCTTCAGGTGAGCTTGCAATCGCTGGAGCAAGCAGTCGCGCTCCTCAGCTGCTTCCGTGGTCACAATCAAGTGGGCACACAGCCAAACCTGTCCCGAGGTTACGGTCCAGATGTGTAGCTTCTCAACGCGACAAACCGCTTGGAAAGCATTCAGTGCCGCTTCAACTTCAACTGGACTGATCGCAGGCGGAGCGTACTCCATCAAAATGGTCAAGCTCTCTCGCACCAAAGGCCCGGCGCTCAGACCTGTCAGACAGGCGATTAACAAACTGACCGCAGCATCGGCCCATTGCCAGTCCAGGCAGTCCACCGCCAGCGCTGCCAGCAGAACGCCCACAGAACTTGCCGCATCCGCCGCCATGTGGAGAAAAGCCCCGCGCAGATTCAGGTCGTGGTGGCTCTCAGGGTGAAGTAATTGAATGCTGAGACCATTCACGACCAGACCTACTGCCGCAGCGATCAGCATTGGTAGGCCCAAGACGGGCTCCGGAGCGGCAAATCGCCCCACCGCCTGCCAGGCAATCCAAACCGCGATCACCAGCAGGCTGACGCCATTGACCAACGCCGCCAAAATTTCCACTCGACGATGCCCAAACGTGGCCTGCGCACCAGCTGGTTGCCGCGCCAGCCAGGCTGCCAGCAATGCCAACCCCAGAGCCGCCACATCTGAAAGCATGTGCCCAGAATCTGCCAATAGGGACAGGCTGTGACTCCACACCGCTGCTCCAAATTCGGCAACCAAAAAAAAAGCCAGTAGCGCCAGTGCAATCGACAAAAGCCGCGTTTTGCGCTGGCTGCGCGCCAGTTCCAAATCGCTCAGACAGGCAGGCCCACAACAGGAACGAATGACGCTGCCGCGAGCACCGGGGCGCTCTTCCCTCGAGAGTGTCATTCAGTACCGCTAGTATTGCTGATAACTTCTGAATCCCTGAACAGATTACCAGTCCAGGCATTAATGGGGTAGTAAAAGATGGTTAAGCTTGAGCAAATGTTGCCTGCTAGCGAGCACGGGCGAGAACGGGCACTGGGTCAAAAGGCGCTCTGCCCAGTGAAGGGCATCTGACTCATTTGCTGCAGATTGAGCACTTGGGCTAACTGGGCTTCGTCCATCAGCCCTCGTTCTAAGACGATCTGGCGGATTGCTTTGCCCGTGGCGAGCGATTCCTGGGCCACCTCGGCAGCATTGAGGTAGCCAATGTACGGGTTGAGCGCGGTGACCAAAGCCAAGCTGCCCTCCGCATACGCCAGACAGCGATCAGCGTGCGCCGTGATACCGACGATGCAGCGGGTCGCCAGCGCGTTCAGTGCATTGCCCAGAATCTCGATGCCATTGAGCAGGTCATAGGCAATCAGAGGCATCATCACATTCAGCTCCAACTGACCGGCCTGGGCGGCCAGCAGAATCGCCGTGTGGTAGCCAATCACCTGAAAGCAGACCATGCTGGTCATCTCCGGCAAGACTGGATTGTACTTGCCCGGCATGATGCTGGAACCGGGCTGAACCGGCGGCAGTTGCAGCTCGTTGAAGCCGGTCTTGGGGCCGGAGTCCAGCAGTCGCAGGTCCGCTGCCAGTTTGGCGCAGTCTTGAGCCAGGTTGCTCAGGGCTCCCGAGAGGTGCACGAACGGGGCCATGCTCTGCATCGCTGCCATCAGGTGTGGCGCTGGTTGCAGAGGGCGGTCCAGCAAATCTGCGAGCTTGTGCGCAACCCGGTCGCAGTACTCGGGATGGGTATTCAGCCCCGTGCCCACGGCACTGCCGCCCAGGCCCAGCCCCGTGAGATCAGTGGCTGCGCTCTCCAGGCGGCGGCAATGACTGGCGAGGATTTGCGCGTAGGCCCTGAAGTTTTCGCCCAAACGCACGGGTACTGCGTCCTGCAGATGGGTGCGCCCGGAGCGGATCACCGCCTGAAATTCGTCGGCCTTGGTGTCAAATGCCTGGATCAGGTTAGACAGCGCCGGATAGAGCGAGTGCTCCAGCGCCAAGAGTCCCCCAATGCGAATCGCCGTGGGAATCACGTCATTGGTGGACTGGCCGTAGTTGACATGGTCATTGGGGCTGACCCGCTGGTAGTTGCCCTTCTGGTCGCCCAGAATTTCCAGCGCCCGATTGGCCAGCACCTCGTTGACATTCATGTGATGCGACGTGCCTGCCCCGGCTTGGTAGACATCCACGACGAACTGCTCGCGCAAGGTCCCGCCCAGCACCTCATCGGCTGCCTGAGCGACGGCATCGGCAATCTCTGCCGGGATGCAGCCTAGGTCCCGATTCACCAGCGCCGCGGCCTTCTTGATCAATAGACAAGCATCGACGTAAACGGGCAGGGGCTTGAGGCCGCTAATTGGAAAATTCTCGATGGCACGCAGGGTTTGGATGCCGTAGTAAACCGAGTCTGGGATTTGGCGCTCGCCCATTGAGTCTCGCTCTATCCGATCGCCCACCGTCTCCTCCCTGTGTCGCCAGACCGTTGAGAATCAAGCTACCAGAATCGAGTCGGTTGCGGCGGGCTCCGCTCCGGTCGGTTGCGCGGTTCAGTCGGCGGTGTAAGCCAGACAGAGCTGACGAAAGTGATCGCCGCGCTGCTCAAAGTTTTGATACTGGTCGAAGCTGGCGCAGGCGGGCGAGAACAGCACCACGGAACTCTGGTTCGCTTGGGCAAGTTCAGCGGCCCGAGGCACTGCCCGCTCTAAGGTCTCCACAATCTCAACCTCGGTGTAGCCGACCTGCGCCAGCGCCTGGGCGAACTGCGGCGCAGCCACCCCGATCAGCAACACCGCTGCGACCTTGCGCTGGATCGCCCGCAGCCAGGCCATGTCATCGCCTGCCTTGGGTTCACCTCCGGCGATCAAGATCGCCGGGGCGTTCACTGCCGTCAGCCCAACCAGCGCCGCATCATAGTTGGTGGCTTTGCTGTCGTTGATAAATTCAATATCGCGCCAGAGGCAGACCCGCTCCAGCCGGTGGGACAGACCCGGAAAATTCTCAATCGCGTGGGCAATCGCCCCTGGTTCGATGTTGGCCAGACGAGCCGCCGCTACCGCCATTAGCAGGTTCGCTTTGTTGTGCTGGCCGGGCATCTTCAGGAAGCTGGCTGGCACAATCGGTAGCGCCAACCGATCCCGATGATCCATCACCCAGCCGTCAGCGATGTAAAAGCCGCGGGCAGCGGGCAGCGGGCCCGGGCCGTCTGTGTGGGTCCAATAGGCCATGGGCCACCAGGCCGGCGCTTTCTGCACTAGATAGGGGTCATTGCCGTTGAGGACTAGGTGGCGGGAGCGGTTGATCAGCCCCGCCTTAATTTGACTGTAGTGCTCTAGGGTGCCATGGCGGCTGAGGTGATCGGGGGTGAAGGTCGTCCAAACCCCGATGTAAGGGTTGATACTAGGAGCGCTCTCGATCTGATAGCTGCTGAGTTCCGCAATCACCCAATCGGGAGCCTGTTCCAGGCTCGCAACCTTCAAAGCCAATTCCGACAGGGGATAGCCGATGTTGCCACAGGCAGGGGCGTTGAAGCCTGCTGCCTGAAAAATTGCTGCGATCAGGGCGGTAGTCGTGGTTTTGCCGTTCGTCCCCGTGATGCCTACCCAGGGAACCTGGTACAGGTAGCGCCAAGCTAGCTCGACCTCGCCGATCGTCTCCAGGCCCAACTGCCGCGCCCGCACCAGCCCTGCTTGGTCCCAGGGGACGCCCGGACTGACCACCACCAGCTGGGGTAGGTGGCTCGACCAGTGGTCAGGGTGGAAATCAGTTCCCAGATGAACCTCAATCCCTTCTGTGGTCAGCGCAGCGGCTCGGGCTTGCAACGCCTCTGCCCGCCCCCGGTCGCTCACGCTCACTGACCAGCCCTGGGTGCGGAGCAGGCGGGCCGCAGCAAGACCAGAGGCCCCAAGGCCAAGGACGAGAGCGTTAGACATGAAAACTAGCAGGAGACAACAAGGGCCGAGTGAAATCACTGTACGCTCTCAGGTGCCCCGATTTGCACCCTCCTGGCCCAGGAGCCGCCCGGCGGACCGGGCTGAATGTTAGACTGAATCCTGCCTCAGGAGAGGTGGCAGAGTGGTTGAATGCGACGGTCTCGAAAACCGTTTCACCCGCAAGGGTGACGAGGGTTCGAATCCCTCCCTCTCCGTACTTCCAAACTTCCAAGTCTCTGGCCAGCGACCTCTGCTAGCAGTCGATCGCCCTCGTCTCTAGTTGGTGAGAGACAAATTTTAGGGAAAACCTAGGGACTGCCCGCAGCCAAGCTCGGATTGTGCCGCTCCGGGCTCGACAGCTGGAAAAAAAAGCTGGGCACACCGAGTGTCGAGCCCGGAAGGTCGAGAAAAAAGCTGGACACGCCGAGCTTCAGGCTCGGCAGACGAAGAAAAAAACTCAACCCATCGAGCGGCGAACTCGAAAGCCGGAGCCTGAACGCCAACTGATGCCGCTGCCAGCAAGGTCGACCAAGAGCTTGCCTGGTCGGCGAGAGGCGGCTTGGCCAAACCCGTACAGGGAAGTGTGCCTTTTGCTGGGCACGGCACAAAAGCAAACTCGGTCACCAAAAACTCCTTTGGGTAGGGGTCTTGTGGACACATTCTTGTGAGGAACAGGTTTACCTACCCAAAAGAGAAAAATTGACAGGCGGCTAGTGATTTAGGCTGTGATGGGCTGAGGATTATTCTGTTGGTTCTGTTGCAGCATGGCGGGGTCAATCTCAAGGCTCAACGCCTGAGCAACGCGCCGACCATACTCTACATCAGCCCGGAAGAAGTGGCACAGCTGCCGCATTTGGATATCTTGCCGTGCCCCACCCAAGGCACCTGCAATCGCCTGGGCGGTTCGGTCTTTCTGGGCCTCATCCAAAAACCGCCAGAGATTGCCCGCTTGGGTGTAGTCATCCTGGTCGCGTGAATCATAGCGATCGGCGACCACATCCCCCAATCTCAATCCAGGTTCCTTGTAGGCAGGGGCTTCCTTCGGAGCCTGGTCATTACTGTTGGGATAGTAGTTAGGGTTGCTGCCGCCGTACCCCGTAGACATGGCCCCATCGCGTTGGTAGTGCATCACCGGGCAGCGGGGCTGATTGACCGGCAACTGCTGGTAGTTGGAGCCAATCCGATAGCGCTGAGCGTCAGGATAGGACATCAACCGCGCTTGCAACACCTTATCTGGGCTGGGACCAATGCCGGGTGGAAATACCGAGGGGCTAAATGCCGCCTGCTCTACCTCAGCAAAGTAGTTCTCTGGGTTACGGTTGAGCTCCAGAATGCCAACTTCCATCAGCGGATAACCGCTGTGGGGCCACACTTTGGTCAGGTCAAAGGGGTCCCACCGGAAGGTTTTAGCCTGCTCCTCGGTCATGATCTGCACTTTGACCGTCCAGCTTGGATGCTCGCCTCGCGCAATTGCCTCAAACAGATCCCGTTGGTGAGATTCACGGTCCACGCCAATCAGGTTGGCAGACTCTTCACCCGTGATGCACTTCACACCCTGGCGGGTCTTGAAGTGAAACTTGCACCAAAACCGCTCGCCTTCGGTATTGACAAACGAGAGCGTATGGCTGCCGTAGCCGTTCATATGACGGTAACTTGCAGGCAGTCCGCGATCGCTAAATAGAATCGTAATTTGATGCAGCGACTCCGGATTGAGCGACCAGAAATCCCACTGCATGTTGGCATCCCGCAAGTTCGTTTGGGGGTTACGCTTCTGGGTGTGGATGAAGTTGGCAAACTTATACGGATCGCGAATGAAGAAGACAGGGGTGTTGTTGCCTACCAGATCCCAATTCCCTTCCTCGGTATAAAACTTGACCGCAAAACCACGCACATCCCGCTCGGCGTCTGCCGCACCTTTTTCTCCTGCCACAGTTGAGAAGCGCAGAAATACTTCTGTTTGCTTACCCACTTCCGCAAGAAACTTGGCCCTGGTGTATTCAGGAATGGCCCGGGTGACCGTGAACGTTCCATAGGCTCCAGATCCCTTGGCGTGAACCACTCGCTCTGGAATTCGCTCCCGGTTGAAGTGTTGCATCTGCTCTAGAAGCTGCACATCTTGCATCAACAGAGGTCCACGGGAGCCAGCCGTCAGGGAATTCTGGTTATCAGCAATCGGACAGCCAGTGGCTGTGGTCAGGTCTTCGCGCTCACTCATGATCTCAATGGTTCCTTGATTGAAGGCAAGTCGTACTGGTTACAAGTACGTTCTGGCAAAAGAATAGTCGTTATGAGTACGTTTTGGCAAGCTTTTCTTGAATCTTTTTTGGTTAGGTATTTAGGTGTAGAGATGGCAAAGCCACAACTGCCGAGACTGATATCTCAGCGCGAAATGAACAGAGGTTGCAGAACAAGGTTCCCCCTTACCGGGTTAGAGCTCCAAGTTGAGCTATTTTGCGAGATGGCCGAAGCTCAACTCGCGCTCCGCCAGATTAAGCATTGACCCCGCCTCCCAAGACTTGGAGAGTTTGGGGGGACTGTGTGCTGACAATGCAGCGCTGGGCCGTTAACCCTTCTCAATCAGGCACGCGCGCCCAATTTCTGGGCGCGCGTGCTGAGCCGTTAGCCAATCGAGCTGCCGATCATTGCCAGGCTAGGCTAGGGGCGGCGGCGCGAGGTGCTGGCAGGACTGGGGGTGCTGACCGGCTGGGGCTGCGCCCAGAGCGTGAACTGTGGGGAAGCTGAGACGTTCGGCGCTGTTGCGGGAGGCGGGCTGCTGGGATAACTACTGGCTGGGTTGGCAAAGCCTGGCCGATAGGTGAGCGGTCGGTATGAGCCCGGGCCCGAAAGCTGCGGCGGCAGGCCCGAAGACGAGCCTGCTCTGCTGGGCTCAGTAGATGCACCCGTTGGAGGGGCCGCAGAGCCCAGCGGTGCGGTGGAGCCCAGGCCGCTAGTCGGGGCAGAACCCATCTGGCTAGGGTTGGTCCGCGTCGGGCTGGTCGAGCTGAGGCCAGGTTGGGCGGGCCTCAACTGCAAAGGGCCAGTGGGCAACGGTCCCCCCGGCAGCGGGCCAGTCGGAATCCGACCAGAGCTGCCGGCGACCGGCGCGGTTGGCGCGCGCCCCCCCGCCCTAGCAGCTTCCGATCCTGGCAGATTGTAGCTTTCTCGATATTGCCTGAAGGGATCGTTGCTCTGAGTGGGACTGTCAACCCCCGGCGTGGGCTGGCTCGATTGCACCAGATTGTCCACGCGCAGGTCATTGAGCCCCGCTGGGGTTGCGCCCGGCGTGGGCTGCCGGGCGGCCGGATTGGAGTTGCGGGCATTGCGCGAGCCCAGACGCCGCGCCGCCTTGAGCGGTTCAAAGCCTGGCCCCTCAGCCTGAATGACCCGATTGGCGCTGATGTACCAAAAGGCTCCCAGACCCGAGCCCAGCATCAGCATCACAACTAGGAAAGTCGGGTTGAACATCAGCCGGCCCAACAACCGGGAAGCTTTATTGGTTTTGCGCCCTCGGCGGCGGTGGGAAGCCGATGACGGTTTCGAGCCGCCAAACAAGTTGTTCAGTTTCATGGGGGCCACTGACCTCGGTGCCCTCAGTCTAACCGTGCTAGCGAAGACTGGCGAGCCCAGGCAAGAGACTCCAGCGGACTCACACCTGTTGAAGAACCTCGCTATCCCCCGCTAATTCGCGTTCTGATCTGCAATCCTGGCCAGCTTGTCGTCAATCCCAACCGGCTTAAACCAGCCTCAGCCAATGCGGAAAATTGGGGTTCTGCCTAACGCGAGCTGAAGTGCGCTTCAACATCACTTCACAGCGGTAGCGCAGCGGTAAAGAGACCGTGAAAATCAGCCAGATCTTCCGGATCTCTGAACTCGCGACCTAAGCGTCTAGCCCAAAACAATCAGGGTACTGGATTTTTCCCCTGACCCACTAACCTGACGCCTGGGTTGAGATGTTCCGTTGCAGGCAGCTGAGAAGCCAATTGGCAGCTGTCGCCCGACGAGTCAGCCGAGGCACCAGCTCACCGACTTTGTAGCCCGTAAACCCTAGCTGCTCTTTGAGCAACTGCTTGTGAACCTGGGGAATTGAACGCGTGAGCTTCACTGTCGCTGGACGACTGGCAATAAAGTCAGGTGGCTCTGGATACAATTCGCGCCAGTCTGGAGCCACCTGCACTGTATTCCACTGTCCTGCTTCTGGGTCCCAACGATAACCTAAACTTCGCCAAATCAATTGATTGACAATCGCATCCTCGATCTGATTATTAAGAATTTCCCAAATAATTTCTATCTCTAGGTTTGGCAACTCAAGCATAGGGTTCGATGACTGAGAATTGAGCAAGAGGACAGCTCGATATCTAAAGCAATTAAGAGCCCGTTCAAGCTACGAGACCCACAATAAAGAATGCGAAACTTCAACCTTGCCCACAGGAGTGAAAACTGCAAAACTAAGCTCAGCCTCGAACGCAACGCTCTAGGCTCGTTCGGTGCTCCTGCCCTCACCACTGCAACTGGTCCCCGGCGCTGAGTTGCTCTGATATGCTTCCCAGGTGTAAAAAAGCTGAACATCCCCGCGCTTTCAGGGGGCATCAAGGCTACCAACCACACTTCACATAACCCTCACACTGAGTCATCTGTCACTCTGTCCTTCGACGTGATCACCAGCCATAAGTGATCCTGCGTTTGGCGCAGAATTAAATTACAAATCCCTTTCACACGGGGGCTTAGAGCGCGTCCTGAAGATTTAGTTTTCCTCTAGTATCAGTGATAGTGCCGTATCCACCAAAACAAGAGAGGATCACTGACTGATGGCAACTTTCAAGGTCACACTGGTCAACGAAGAACACGGTCTAAACACCACGATCGAAGTGCCAGATGACGAGTACATCCTGGATGTCGCCGAGGAGCAGGGGATTGACCTGCCCTACTCCTGTCGGGCCGGAGCCTGCTCGACCTGTGCAGGCAAACTGATTGAAGGAACCGTGGACCAATCTGACCAGTCCTTCCTGGACGATGACCAGATTGAGGCGGGCTTCGTTCTGACCTGCGTCGCTTACCCCACCTCCGACTGCACCATCCTGACGCATCAAGAAGAGGAACTCTACTAGAGACCTTCCTCCCAACAGGAGCCCGGTGACCGGAACGTTTCTGTTCCAGTCACGGTTCCTGTTCAAGGTGACTGGGTCGCTGGACTTTTGTGAAGTTGAGCCACGCGAAAATTCTGCCCAATCTGCCCCAGGCGTGTCCCTGGATAATAGAAATTCAGGATGCGGGAATAGCTCCAGCCCAGCCGCCCCAGCCGATAAGAGCCAGTCTGGCTCAACCCTACCCCATGGCCTAAACCGCCGCCCACAAAGCGGTAGCCCTGCAGGACCCGACCGCTACCTGGGACATCTTTATATAGAGGGTCCAGATAGAAAAGTGTGCTGGTGGGCGCGTAAAGTGCTTGCAGAATCTCGTCCTTCTTGAGCACGATCGGTTCGCGGTCGGTTTGGATTTCGACTGCCAGTGCCCGTCCGGCAGCAGAGCGCTCTGTGACTTGTACCTGACGAATCGCGCTGAAGGGAGGGATGGTGCCGCCCAGGGTGTTGAAGTAGCGCTTGAGCGTATCGGCCATCTCCAGCAGTGTGGTGTCTGCCTGCCAGCGGAACACATTCCAGCCTTCCTCATTGAAACCGATGCGGCTATTGAGAAAAGCCCGCAGATTGGCCTCGTCTGCCAGGCTGCGGCGCGACAGATCCCAAGACTGGCTGACTGAATCGACCACTGCCCGAAGGTAGGGCCGATCTTTGCCATTCCACATATCACTGTAGGGAGCGGTCACGCCGCCCGTGGCCGACGAATACAGGGCGTCGATCACCTCGCCGTTGTAGGTCAGCACCTGCCCCCGTGTGCGGGCAATCGCCTGGTCACTGATCGCTCGCGTACCCGTTAGCCCTTTGTAGACCTGGCAGTGGGGCGTGGCGCAAAGCTCGTAGCTATCCACCTCAAAGCGGTGACGATTGCGCAGGGCGTAAGTCCTGGCAATCACCGCCTGTGCCTGGACCGCATTCACGGGCGCACTAGGGCCGATCTCGTGAGGCACTACCCCGCGCAAGTAGGTTTCAATCGGCACTTGGTTGACCAGCGTGTAGTTGGCGTAGGCATTAGGCTGCAGGCGCAGCGAGCCCGCGTAGAGATTGCGGTTCACCTGGATCTGCCCACGCCTCGACTGGATGTCCAGCTGATCGCGGCTGTAACGGTAGCCGTTCACCACCCAGGTGACTACAGGCCGCGAGTCCGCCAGACGGCTTTCGATCTGCGCGAACTCATTCCCCCGTTGCCGTAAGCTGTCTAGCAGCAGACGACGCAGCAGCGGCTCGTTGTACACCGAGCGTTTGGCCCACACCTGCCAGCGGCGTGGCTGGGCGATTTCAACCTCCAGGCCCTGCGACCGCCAATAATTGGCGCTGGACTCAGCATTCTCAAAGCTGCGGTGGGCGCTGATGATCAGGCGCTCGTCAACCTGTGGCGGGTTCAACGGCTGCGACCTGATCTCCAGCGTGACCTGGGGGGTTCGCTGGGTTTGCTGCGTGCCTTCCGCATTCTTGAAGCTTAGGCTCAGCGTATCG